>CAYRRL010000181.1:0-6149 GCA_964426665.1 uncultured Ferruginibacter sp.
CGCTTTTTAATTTTAGACAATACCCTCATGCAGGTTTGCAATTCTTCCTCGTTAATCCCCTCTTTTAGAGCCACATCCTGCTCCAGGAAAAATTCGTGCATGCGCTCAATCACATTTTTGCCGCTGTCAGTTAGGGCAATCACATTTTTTCGCCTGTCGCCCGCTGCCGGCCCACGTTTTACAAAGCCTTTTTGCTCCAAAATGTCTATTGACCGCAGCACCGCACTCTTGTTTTTGTCCATTATCTCGGCAATATCCTGCTGTATCATGTCTTTTTTCCCGGTATTGCGGCTTAGGAAATACAATACGCCCATCTGCTCAAAGGTTATCTCTTTGCTGATGCCTGCAAACGTAACATTGATAGCTTTAAGCAATAATTTGCCAGTATGTACTATCATAAAACCCAGTGTATCCGGCAATTCATTACAGTGCATAATTAAAATAGTTGCATAGTGAACAGTTGCAAAGGTAACAGTTTACAATTACATAACATTGGATTTTTTTATTGAGGCTTGGTTTTAAGGTAATTTTAAGAGGGAACCGTAAGTGTAAATGATTGGCAGGCAGGCTATAGCTTGATTGTTCAGCTCTTGCCCGGCTATCCGCTGCACTCCGGAACAATGCCAGCCACAAATGCCTCAACGTGGTGCCGCCCTATCCGGCGCAGGTTTTTATTAGTTAAATTTTATTCGGTAATTGAACCTGCGCAATAATGCCTTTGGAAGAAATAAATCTTTAAACATGCCCACAGCACTGCCATGCTTTTTGAAAAACAAATGGTTTTTCCGGTTTAGCCTTAGTCTCAATGCACTAAAGCAAATCCAGTTTTAACAACACATAATTTTTCCCATTGTAATAACCCTTCGCACTGCTGTACAAATATTCTTCTGCTTTTTCTACTATGCCTGCTTCTACTGGATTGTTATGTATATAATCTAATTTTTGGCTCGTAAAACGCTCGTTGTACAATTCTTTTGGCTGGCTATCCTGTCGCCAAAACTGATAACTGGCATTACGGCTATTTGTTTCGCCAGCTTTCTTAAATAAATGCAGCATCCATTCTTTGCGGCTTTCTGCCGGATGTTCTGTTATCGCTTTGATAATTTGCTTGCTTGTATATTTTTTAAAATCCCTTAAAATATCGCTGGGGTTATGCTCTTTTACCGATATAACTAAATGTACATGATTGCTCCTTAAACACCAGCTATGCAGTATAAACCCTTTTTCTTTTTGGCAATGCCTTATGCTATCAAGCAATATTTCTTTGTACTCTTTCCTTGTAAAAACATCTGCCCAACCTACAACTGTAGAAGTGGTAAAATAAACACCATCCTTGTCTGCAAAGCGATACTTTGTGCTCATTTCTTTTTATGACCAAATACAAAATAAATACTTGTGTTTGGATAACTCACAGCGAAGTAACGAATGGCAGCAGGCCGGGAGGCCTGCGCCAGTGGTTTTTGTATGTTTTCCCGGGCCCGGTTTTAAAAGAGGCTGCCATTTTGAAAAAAGGGCAACTTAATTACGAAAGTTTTAAAATGCGGCAATACACTAATTTTGCGTGGCTGCAAAATGCTTATAGCAAACAGCGCTAAATCTTATTACCAAGAAAAAATGAAAATACAATTCCACAAATACCAGGGCACAGGCAACGATTTTATCATTATTGACAACTACCATACAGAACCCATTGCCTTAACCACTGCCCAAATAAAAAAGCTGTGCGACAGGCATTTTGGCATTGGCGCCGACGGGCTGATGCTGCTGAATAAAAAAGACGGCTACGATTTTGAAATGAAATACTATAATGCCGATGGCAACGAAAGCAGCATGTGCGGCAATGGCGGCAGGTGCATTGTAAAATTTGCCCATCAAATTGGCATACACAAAGCCAAATACCATTTTGCGGCCAGCGATGGCGAACATGCAGCAGAAATAGATGTGGATGGCACAGTGAGCCTGCAAATGGCGGATGTAAACAAAGTGGAATACCATAACAACCATGCTATTATTAATACAGGCTCGCCTCATTTTGTAAAGTTTGCACAGGATGTAGAAAATATTGATGTGGTGGATTCGGGCAGGGGCATACGCTACAGCAGCCAGTTTGAAAAAGAAGGCATCAATGTAAATTTTGTGGAGAACCTGAGCGAAGACAAAATCTTTGTGCGTACCTACGAGCGTGGCGTGGAAGATGAAACATTAAGCTGTGGCACGGGCGTTACGGCCGCTGCACTGCTTAGCGCCCACAACGAAAACGGGTTTAACACAGTAAACGTAAAAACAGCAGGCGGCAACCTGAGCGTGGAATTTAATAAAGAAGGCGACGAACACTTTAACGATATATGGCTTTGCGGCCCTGCGGTGTTTGTGTTCAAGGGTGAAGCAGAGATTAATTAGCCTGATGGGTTTATTTGCCTGTGCTTTTTTCCATTTTGCTTATTCGCTATTGCCTGCTGCTTATTGCCTTTTATGCAACACCTTACCAAACAACAAATAATAACGGCATCAGAAAAAACTTTTGCAGGGTTTTCTATGGCTTGCAAAACTGTTGATGGCAATTTATTTTTCAAAAGGGCTACAGAAGACAAATGGAGCATTGCAGAAAATATACAGCACTTAATTACCAGCACCAGGGTTACCACGCTTGCCTATACGCTGCCATCCTTTATAGTGAGATGGGTTGGCGGCAAGCCCAACAGGCAAAGCCGGGGCTATGAAGCCCTGGTTGAAAAATACAAACAAAAACTGGCAGCAGGCGGAAAAGCATCAGGGATATTTGTGCCAAAACCAATGAAAATAAACAGCAGCAAAGAAAAATTGCTGGCTGAATGGGATAAAGCTGCTGCAAAATTTATTGCTGCCCTTCAAAACAAAACCACCGAAAACAAATTAGATAATTACCTTGCAAGGCACCCATTGCTTGGCAGGGTAACGCTAAGGGAGCTTTGTTACTTTACTATTTACCATACTGAACACCATTTGAATATTATCAAAAATATTTTGAACACTGAAAACCCGGAACCAATACAAAGTTTCCCCGCCAGGCAATGATCCAATATTTTAAAAACGTAGAATACACAACAGTTGCCATTGACAAGCCCGAAACCGGCGCATGGGTGAATGTATTGCCCCCGTTGAAGCAGGAAGAATTCAGCGAACTGAGCGAAACGCTTGACATCCCCATTGACTTCTTAAAAGATTCGCTGGACATTGACGAGAGGAGCCGCTTTGAAATTGAAGACAATGTAAAGCTGATTGTAATTAAAACGCCAACAGAGAACAACTCATTCAATGAAAGCGATGCTTATTATATCACCATCCCAATCTGTATCATCCTTACGCACAACCAGATTGTAACGGTTAACTCGTTTGAAAACGAAGCCATCAAAAAGTTCCTGAACACTTTTCAAAACCGCAGCCCTGACAAAAAGAATATGATGGTGCTGAAGATTTTTGAAAAAGTGGTAACTAATTTCCAGGAGTTTTTGAAAGAGATAAACCAGCGAAGGAATTTGCTGGAGCAAAGGCTGTACGACAGCAACCGGAACGCAGAATTGCTTGAGCTGATGAGGATACAAAAAAGCCTGGTGTATTTTGTAACTGCCCTGCGGAGCAACGAACTGCTGATGATGAAAATGGCAAGAACGAATTTTTTGCAACTGAATGAAGAAGAGAAAGAGTTTTTAGAAGACCTGGTGGTGGAAACAAGCCAGGCGCTTGAAATGGCCAACACATATACCAATATCCTCAGTAGCACCATGGATGCTTTTGCCAGCATCATCAGCAATAACCTTAACAATGTGATGAAGAGGCTCACCTCAATTACCATCGTCATTTCGCTGCCAACATTAGTGAGCAGCATTTATGGAATGAACGTGCCGATACCGGGCGCTTCGTTGCCACACTCCTTTTACATACCGGTAATTATTTCACTTGGCCTTTCAGTGCTTATCAGTTTTTATTTTATGAAGAAGAAATGGTTTTAAATAAAGCAATAAGAAATATGCAACACGCAATACTGTGAGGGCTGCAATATTAAATTCTCAATATTAAATACACAATGATTTCAATACGGGTTTACGGCATATTAATAAATGAGCATAAGCAGGTGCTGGTAAGCGACGAATACATCCGCGGCAATTACTTTACCAAATTCCCCGGCGGCGGGCTGGAAGTGGGCGAAGGCACAAGGGATTGTTTGAAGAGGGAGTTTTTAGAAGAGATGAATTTAAAAGTGGAAGTAGGCGGGCATATTTACACCACAGACATTTACCAGCAAAGCGCTTTTAACCAGGCGCATCAAATTATTTCCATCTATTACTATGCAAGCGCCCTGGAAGATATTGCCGTGCCATTGCGAAACAAGCCATTTGACTTTGATGATGCACAATTAAGAATTTACGAAGAGAAAAAGCAAATAGAAACATTCCGCTTTATTGACTGGGATAATTTTTCTGCAGATGCGGTTACATTGCCATTGGATAAGATTGCTGCCGCCATCGTAAAAAGCAAGTAACACGCCATGAATTACGAACACTTTTTTGAAATACCCATAGTACTTGAAGATGAACGGGCAAGGCTGGAGCCGCTGGAAGAAAAACATTTTGAATTGCTGCTGCCCACCGCCATGCAACCAATGATATGGGAATTTACCATGGCGAAAATTTATACTGCAGCAGATTTTAAAAAATATTTTGGCACAGCACTGGAAGAAAGGCAACAGAAAAAATCATACCCGTTTGCCATTTACTGCAAGCAATCGAACCAATTCCTTGGCTGCACCCGTTTTGCTAATATTGATTTTAAAAATAAAAAACTTGAAATCGGCTGGACATGGCTGCACCCCCAATTACATGGCACGGGCTTTAATAAACATTGCAAATTTTTATTGCTACGCTATTGTTTTGAAAAATTGGAGCTGATAAGGGTGGAATTAAAAACAAGTTCCCTGAACATCCGTTCGCAAAAAGCAATGTTGAAAATTGGCGCTGTTAAAGAAGGCACCCTCAGAAAAAACTTTATCAATGACGATGGCACTGCAAGGGATTCTGTTTACTTCAGTTTTTTGGATGAGGAATGGCAGGCTATTAAGGATACGGTTTTTAAAGAATTTGGGTAAGGATGGGCAAGTGAAGAGTAAATTACTAAAGCCTTACAGCATCTGCAATTAAAACAACCCCGCCCAAACCTTATCAAAAAAAAATCTATCAGCCATAAGCCGGATTCCGTTTCCCGCCAAGGCGGGGCGGCTATCATTTATCTGGCCCTAACATTACTGTTAGGATCTTGCTGCCTACCCTTCAACGCTCTCCCGATAAATCGGGGGATCAAGCGGGCCGCCTTCAGGCGCTGATATACGTGGCATTACAGCACACAAGGTTTACCCATTTAATACATCGCTGCAAAAAATCGTGGGCTCTTACCCCACATTTTCACCCTTACCCCACTGGTTAAGCAGGGCGGTAATTTTCTGTGGCACTTGCTGTTTCCTGCAAAAGCAGGAACCCGGCCGTTAGCCGGTGTGTTGCCCTGTGCTGTCCGGACTTTCCTCCCTGCCCTGGCCGTGTCTCCACGAACCAACACTGAGCGATAGCCTGGCTGATAGATTGTGCAAATGTAACTGGAAATTTTCGAGCAGTTTATTACTCAACGATATACTCGCCTTTCTTATTCACCAATATCAAAGGCAGTTGCTTTTTTTCTTCGAACTTATCAAAAGCGGTTTTTAAAGAAATGGCAAATTTTTGAAGCTGCTGGTTTTCTTTTGTGGCCTGGGCTAAATACTCAAAAGATTTTTTGACACTGTATTTAACAGGGAAAACATGCACTGGAATAAACTCCTGCCCCTGTTCCCTTGCATGAGAAGCCAGTATGTATAATTCTTCAATTGGCTTGTCGCTGATAGCAATACAGCCTGTGGAAACGCAGCCGCCATGAATATAAATATCGCCGCCGGGCCTGTGCGAATCGCTCAGCATTTTATCAGATGCATTGGGGTAATTAAGGCCAAGCGCCAAATGGAAATTGCTGTTGGTTTTAAATTCATTGATATAGTAAAAACCCTCGGGCATTTGGTAATCGCCTTCCATCCGCTGAGGGCCGATTGTGCCGCTTAGCATGCACATGCGGTAAGATTTGAAAAACAT
>CAYRRL010000181.1:6159-6438 GCA_964426665.1 uncultured Ferruginibacter sp.
CTTCTACCTGCCTGTCGTACTTAAAACTGCGGACATACATTTGCTGTGGCGGCCAGGTTAGTTTTTTTGATTCAAATTGTTTGCGGAGGGAGTCTTCCACTTTTGAATAAGCGCCGGTGGCTTTGCTGGAAACAGCTTTTAAGCTGACATACGAATCCTGCGCCTGCATATCACATACAGGGGCAATCAGGAAAAATGCGGCAGTACAGAGGCTTAAAAAAATCTTTTTCATTCACTATTACATTTCATAAGGTTGGATAGAGATATTTCGATAAGGTA
>CAYRRL010000182.1:0-6437 GCA_964426665.1 uncultured Ferruginibacter sp.
GGTGTTGCCTTTTCTTTGGCTTAATACGTAATCAGCCACGGCTACCAGGGTATATTCCTCGCCAAACATGGTCCCATCTTCGCATACAAAACAAAGCCTGTCCACATCAGGGTCCACTGCAATGCCAAGGCTGGCATCATGCTTTACCACTTCAGCGCTCAGCTCTGTTAAATGCTCGGGAAGCGGCTCTGGGTTGTGGGCAAACTTTCCGGTTACTTCTTCATTCAGCACCACAATGTCTTTTACGCCCAATGCCTTTAGCATAGCAGGCACGGCAATGGCGCCAGTGCTGTTCACCGCATCCACCACCACTTTGAATCTTGCTTTCTTTATTGCAGCCACATCCACTAAATCATAATTCAAGACAGCATCAATATGTTTTTGCAATAAATCGCCGCCATTAATAATTGTGCCCAGTTTGTCAACATTCACAAAATCAAATTCTTCTTTTGCCGCAATATCCAGCACATGTTTCCCTTCTTCGCTATTAATAAATTCGCCTTTGCCGTTCAGCAATTTCAAAGCGTTCCATTCTTTTGGGTTGTGGCTGGCTGTTAGTATAATGCCGCCGGCCGCTTTTTCAAATACCACGGCCATTTCCACTGTTGGCGTGGTGCTGTAATCCAAATCAACCACATCAATGCCTAATGAATTCAATGTGCTTACCACAAGCCCCTTAACCATAGCGCCACTGATGCGGCCATCACGGCCAACCACTATTTTTTTGTTGCCTTTGCTTTGCTGTAATATTAATGTACCGTATGCAGCTGTAAACTTCACGACATCTAAAGGGGTAAGGTTGTCGCCGGTTTTGCCGCCAATGGTGCCACGTATGCCAGATATGCTTTTTATCAATGCCATTGTGCAGTATTAGTTTTGTTGCGCCGCAAAGATAACAAACAGGTTTTAAATGATTAAAGTAGTTACGGGTTACAGGCTTACCGGTTACGGATTGGCAGATAATTTTAAATGTTGCAATCTTCACAAACATAGCAACCCATAACCCGTAACTTTCTTTCTGCGTCCCATTTGCCCGAAAAAATTACCTTTGCCGCCAAAACAACGATTGTATGTGGCTCAACAGCATTTTAGAAACTATAGGCAACACGCCATTGATCAAACTCAACAAAGTTGCAAACAGCCTGCCCTGCACTGTGCTGGCAAAAGTGGAGTACTTTAACCCCGGCAACAGTATTAAAGACCGCATGGCTTTAAAAATGCTTGAAGTAGCTGAGCAGGAAGGGAAAATTAAACCCGGCGGCACCATTATTGAAGGCACCAGTGGCAATACAGGCATGGGCCTTGCATTAGCTGCTTGCGTAAAGGGCTATAAATGCATTTTCACTACCACCGATAAGCAGTCAAAAGAGAAAGCAGATATTTTAAAAGCTGTGGGCGCTGAAGTAATTGTTTGCCCAACCAATGTTGAACCGGAAGACCCACGTTCATATTATTCTGTAAGCAAAAGATTGGCGAAAGAAGTGCCGAACAGTTGGTATGTGAACCAATATGACAACCTTGCTAACCGCCTGGCACATTATGAGCAAACAGGCCCGGAAATTTGGGAACAAACAGAAGGAAAGGTTACGCACCTTGTTGTTGCCACAGGAACAGGGGGAACCATCATTGGCACAGGTAAATATTTAAAAGAAAAGAACCCAAACATCAAAGTATGGGCTATTGACAGCTATGGGAGTTTATTGAAAAAATACTTTGATACCGGCGAACTTGACAACAACGAAGTGTACCCTTATATCAGCGAGGGCTTTGGCGAAGACTTTGTGCCCCAGAATTATGACATGCAGTACATTGATGAATTTACAAAAGTAACCGACCGTGACGGTGCGGTAATGGCCAGAAGGATTGCAAAAGAAGAAGGGATATTTATTGGATACAGTGCAGGCAGTTGCCTGCAGGGCGTGTTTCAGTTAAAAAGCCAGCTAAAAAAAGACGATGTAGTAGTTTGTATTTTTCATGACCACGGCAGCAGGTATGTTGGAAATATTTATAACGACCAATGGATGATTGAAAGAGGCTTTATGGAAGTAAAAACTTTTAGAGACGTAGTAAGCGGAAGAGGGAATAAAAAATTGCTTGTGGTGAACCCATCCAGCACTGTATCAGAAGCTGTGGAATTGATGAAGAAGTACGATATTGAAAATATACCTGTGATTGACAATGGGAAAAACATCGGCGCTATATCCGAAAGCGGGTTGTTTGATAAAATATTAAAGAATGGCTCCCTGTTATCGCAAACAGTTTCCTCGGCAATGGAAAAGCCTTATCCTGAAGTGGCTTTCGATACGCCCGTAGAAAGGCTAAGCGGTTTTATCAACAAAGAAAATGGCGCTGTATTAAGCAAAGACGAAGGCGGCAATTATCACATTGTAACAAAATACGATATTATACAAAGCCTTGCAAAGTAGCTTTGCGAAGAATAACTACGAAGGGCTGAAACATTGATTGGTGCTGCATTGTGTTAAATAATGCAGCATTTTTTTGCTTGTTAAATTAAACAAGGGCTATCGTATTTTTACTAGCCATTTTTACGTATTTACCCTTATAACAGTGCCGTATAGTTTCTTTTTCAACAGTATTTACTGGTGCGTTAAAAAAGGGCGAAAACGCTATTTGCTGTGAATGTTTTGTGAATAATCTTTGTATCGAAGTTGATTGATAGCGAATTATCAATCATTATCCAAAAATCCAGACAAAACCACAAACCAGATTTATCCAATATCGTTGAAAAGCACAGTTATCCAATATCGCTGAAAAGCAAAAAAGATAAAGTCCAGTATCAGTCAACTTCATTTTTCTTTTAGTCCCCACACTTTGAAAGCAACAAACACGATTTATTATAAAAAGATATAAATCCTGGAAAAACCAAGTTTTTAAGAAGCACCCGCTGATTACTGCAAAATATTTATTACATCCAAACCTCTTGCAAAACGTTTGCTTATCCAAATCCACAGACAAATGAATTAGTTTGTTTGTTGACGAAGAACAGAAAGATTAGTGCTGAATGCCCAAACCTCAAACGCATTTTGGCTTTTTAAAAAGCCAAAAACCCCCGCCAGGCAAGCGGGGGTTTTGCATTTTTAACACTATTAATTTGTGAAAAATAATTCTGCAATTGTGCATTAATTGCCACATGAAAATTTGCCATCACAAAAAAACTTGCAGTTGCATTTGCCGCTCCGCAAAGAGGGAGCAAATCCAAATAATGTTCGCTGATGATGGGGTTGGCACAAATCAGGTAATTGCAACATAGCGTCACGTAATTTTACGATTTTAACTGGCATTCGCTGAAACCCTTTGTTTATGGGCATTTTAACAGTATGCATTATAAAAAAAAGTAAAAAATAAACCTGCGCCACAGTACCATTGAAATGTAGATTTACGATAACAACGGTATTATTACCGCCACAAAAAAGGGGCGTTTCTTCTATTTGCAGTAAATAAAATGTAAATGATATTTGTACCAGAAGTTGATTGATATAGTTCAATTATCAATCTATCCAAAATCCTGACAAACCAAGTAAGATTCCAATCCAAGATCTTATAAAAAGCTGTTAGAAATCCAATATCAGTCAACTTCTATTTTTCTTTTAATAAATAATAAACACACGGAAATTATCAAAACTAATCCCGGGCAATCCAAAAGCAAATCCCAATACTTGTAAAAAACCACGGTTCTGTAACTCCCGGGCTGCAATGCCAAAAAGTTATAAAAGCCAATACAATATCCATTGCTGCTGCAAGGCGGCCTGAAAATCCAGCAAAAGCCAATTCCTTTTAATGCCATTAAAGCAGGCATTTGAAAAATCAATTACACTGAAGCCAGGAATAAATTATTGCTGTGCTGAACCTTTCTGCCGGTATTGAAACAACCGGGTAAATTGACAGGTAAGCTTCCATCGCCGGTTTTTATACTGGGTTATGGAAGCTTTTCTTTTATGGCCATTAAATTTTTTCCATTTTTTATAATCATTTTATTGCCTGTTTCCCTTTCCGTATAATAGACACGAAAGGCATAATTCTTTTAAATAGAATTTTACTTTTTTTCTTTTGCATTTTTTGGTGGCGCAAATGCTGAAACACTGTACAGAAAAGCATTCCGGCAACAAACCATTGCCATTCTTTTTAATGGAATATTTTTTTTGTTTAGCATTTGATAATAAAAATTTTCAGCGGCCGTTTATGATAAAGTTTCCAAACAAAAAACAAGAAACGGCTTCCTGTGAAAACTAAAGTTCAACTATCCTAAAGAAGAACACCGAAAATCCAATTCCAGTGTTACATTGAAAGATGTAGCCTTGAAAAACCGGAAAAACCAATTCCTTGGCCTATGCCCTAAAAAGCGATGATGGCCGAAAAACCACACTGAAACCAGAGATAAATTTATTTCTGGAGAGGAAAACCCCTCTAAAAAAAATTAAGATCCGAATTGCCCTAAAAAAGCAGTTCAACAAATTCTCTCACTGGCAACAGTGGGAGTTTTTGTTTTTGCCCCATGCAAAGATGCAGAGGGCGCCGGGCTGTTTCATTGAATATAGAGCATTAAAAATTTAATAATGAATATTTTTACAGCATGATTATCTCCTTCCCCACCCAATTAAATTATCAGCCTGTAAGAATCGTTTCATTAGTTCCATCTCAAACAGAATTGTTGCATGATTTGGGATTAGCTGAATCTGTTGTTGGCATTACCAAATTCTGCATCCACCCAAAAGAATGTCTTCAAACAAAAGCCATCATCGTCGGAACAAAAAATTTTCACCCCGAAAAAGTAAAGGTTTTGCAACCCGATTTAATCATTGCCAACAAAGAAGAAAACATAAAAGAACAGGTAGAGGCGCTTGCAAAAGAGTTCAATGTGTATGTAACCGATATTGCAACACTGGATGATGCCCTGCAAATGATACAGGATGTTGGCACTATCACACATACTTCAACAAAAGCTAATGAAATGGCTAAAGCCATCAAAGCAAATTTTCGAATTATCAGGCCCGGCAAGAAATTAAAAACCGCTTACCTCATTTGGCAAAACCCATACCTCACAGTTGGCAGCGATACTTTTATTCATAGCATGCTCAACTGTTGCGGCCTGCAAAATATTTTTGTAAAGCAAACCAGGTACCCTTCTATCGAAATAGGTGATTTAAAAGAATGTGAACTCTTGCTGCTTTCCAGCGAGCCCTACCCTTTTAAGCAAAAGCATATTGATGAACTGCAAAAACATTTGCCCAATACAAAAATTATGCTGGCAGATGGCGAAATGTTCAGTTGGTATGGCAGCAGGCTTTTGCATGCACCGGCTTATTTCAATCGTTTGTTGCGGCAAATTCCTTGATAATTATTCGGTATTTCTAACAACTTATTAAAATCCATTCGGCAAAAAACCAAATTCTATTACATTTGTAAAAACCAAACTAACTACCATGGGAAAATACAGGGCCGGCGTATTGTTCGGCGAAGAACTAAAAGCTCTTTACGATGACGCAAAAGACAACCAGTTTGCCATGCCTGCAGTTAATTGCATCGGAACTAATAGCATTAACGCTACGCTTGAAACAGCAGCAAAAGTAAATTCACCCGTTATCATACAGTTCAGTAATGGCGGCGCACAGTTTGTGGCGGGCAAAGGCATGCCCAATGATAAACTGCAGGGCAATATTGCAGGCGGTGTATCAGGCGCATTGCATATACATAATGTAGCAAAGCATTATGGCGTGCCTGTGGTGTTGCATACAGACCATGCAGCAAAAAAATGGCTGCCGTGGGTGAGCGGGCTTATTGATGCTGGCGAACAATTCTATAAAGAAAAAGGCCAGCCATTGTTTTCTTCTCACATGCTCGACCTTAGCGAAGAGCCAATAGAAGAAAATATCCATACATCCGTTGAATTTTATAAACGAATGGCGCCGCTGGGCATGGGCATTGAAATAGAATTGGGCGTAACCGGTGGGGAAGAAGACGGCGTGGACAACAGCGATATCGACAATGCAAAACTATATACACAACCCGAGCATGTAGCTTATTCGTACACAGAATTGAAAAAAGTTGGCGGTATGTTTACCGTGGCTGCAGCATTTGGCAATGTTCATGGCGTGTACAAATCCGGCAATGTGCAGTTAACGCCTGTGATACTCCATAACAGCCAGGTATATATAGAAAAAGAACTAAAAACCGGGCCAAAGCCAGTGTATTTCGTATTCCATGGCGGCAGCGGCAGCCCCCAGCACCAAATACGGGAAGCTATTGGGTACGGCGCCATCAAAATGAATATTGATACAGATTTGCAATGGGCTTTCTGGGAAGGCATACTCAATAATTACAAAAAAATGGAAGCCTACCTGCAGGGCCAGCTTGGCAACCCGGAAGGGCCAGATTCGCCTAATAAAAAACACTACGACCCACGTGTATGGCTCCGCAAA
>CAYRRL010000183.1:0-6339 GCA_964426665.1 uncultured Ferruginibacter sp.
GGCTGGGCTATGGCAACAATGTTTCTTTTTTTGCCCCTGATTACGATGGCGTGAACAGCCAGCAGTTGGTATTATATATTTCTGCCGAGGAAGCAGCCACAGTAACAGTTTCAGTCAACAGCACATCCTGGAGCCAAACAGTAAACATACCTGCAGGCAGTGTAAACACAAGCATTTTGCTCCCTAAAACCGGTACTGATGATTGCCGCATTTTAAATGAAGGCATTTTTGACAAAGCAATACATATTGTAAGTGACAAACCTATTGTGGTGTATGCACACCAATACAACACTCAACTTTCAGGCGCTACAATGCTTTTGCCGGTTGACACTTATGGTTACACTTATTACTCCATCAATTTTAAGCAGCCGCCTGTAAATTCTTCGTGGGGGAAAAATTGGTTTTATGCAATAGCCAGCGAAGACAATACAAGGTTGCAAATAACAGTAAGCGATACCACAGAAGGCGGGGTACTGCCGGGGCAAACTATTACGGTAAATTTGAATAAAGGGCAATTGTATAACGTATTTGGCAAACTAAGCGATGCCAATGTATGCGACCTAACCGGAAGCAAAATTGTTTCTGTGCCGGGTGCCGATGGCAATTGCCACCCTGTAGCCATGTTTAGCGGCAGCAACCGGTTTATACTTTGCCCAACTGATGGCGGCGAAATTGCACAGCAACAAATTTTCCCTGCCAGCGCCTGGGGCACACGTTACCTTACATTCCACAGCATTATTGCATTGAGCAATCCCTTAACTACGCCATTTATTAATTTTTACAGGGTTATTGTAAGCGACCCTGGAACTATTGTAAAAAGAAATGGAGTGCCGCTTACCGGGCTGCAAAGAAACTTGTTTTACGAATTCAGCAGCGATGGCGGCGATTATATTGAAGCTGACAAACCAGTAATTGTTGGGCAATACACGCCTAACAGCAACCAATGCACCGGAACCAATTTGTCGCCACAGGGCGACCCGGAACTCATGTTTTTGCCTTCGATAGAACAAGGCATAAAACAGACAAGGGTATACAATACCAAGAATGCCAACATCACTGTGAATTACCTTACTATTATTATACCGAATAATGGAATTGCCTCATTAAAAGTAAATGGCGCTGCTATACCTGCCTCACAAAGAATGCTGCACCCCAATAACAGCAATTATACTGTTGTTGCCAGAAGGTTAATTGGCCCGGCAGCACAATACCTTATTGAAAGCGATAGCGCTTTTACGGCAATGATATACGGCAGTGCCATATTTGAGAGCTATGGGTACATTGCAGGCACGCTAATCAAAAACCTAAACAGTATTGGCAGCATACAAAACATATATAACGTTAGCGGGCAGCCCAACACATTCACCTGCCCGAAATCGCCTTTTGAATTTACTATTAAGACTGCATACAGGGCGACTTCGCTGCAGTGGCTGTTTAGCCAGGCAACGGGAATTAGGCCTGCAAGGGACACAACTATTGCCAACCCTGTAGCCTTAGACTCTCAAATACTAAATGGCAGGAAATATTTTGTATATAAGCTTAACGGGCAATACAGTTTTAACGACACGGGCATTTATAATATCCCTGTGCTGTATTCGTCGCCATTAATTGACCATTGCAGCCAAACAGACAAATCGTTTGTAACAGTAGTTGTGAAAGAAGGGCCTGTTGCTGATTATAATTTTTCGTATGCAGACTGCAGCACAGATACTGCTAGTTTTATTGCCCTGCCTGATATCAATGGCTTCAATATTCAAAAATATGCCTGGCAGTTTGATGATGGCAGCAGCGATACAGCTAACACAACAAACAAAATGTTTGCGCCCGGCAGCCATAATGTTAGCATGAAGGCCATAGCAGATAACGGATGTATTGATGATACAATACAAATTGTAAATACTTTCACTAAACCTGCCGCAAAGTTTGGTTACAACAGGAATATTTGTGCGGGCGATTCTGTTTTATTCATTGACAGCAGCAGCATTGCTCAAGGCAGCATTGCAGAATGGCGCTGGGATTTTGCAGATGGCAACCGCAACATATTATTTAGCAACAATTCATTTTATCATCCGTATGCAACGGCAAGGGATTATACTGTGGCATTAGTTGCTGTGTCTGATAAAAACTGCCGCAGCGATAGTTTCTTTGCTACAGTAAAGGTGAACAAGAGGCCAGAAGCAAGTATCGCCTATACAGGAAAACTTTGCAAAGACAGTGTTATCAGTTTTACCCCAACAATTACTGCCAACGGCAATACTATACAAAGCGGTTTGTGGCTCTTTGGCGATGGCAATAGCCTGGCAGTTGCAGATGGCTCGACAGTATCCCATGCTTACAATGCTGCTCAAAATAATGTGCCTGTAAAATTTATTGCAAGCGGCGGGCCGGGTTGCGAAAGCGATACGGCAAGGCAAAGTATTACTGCAATAAACCCTCCGCCAAATGCAGGCTTTACTTTTAATGCGGCATCTTATTGCCCTGGCAAGGACATAACATTTACATACACGGGCAGCGATGTGGCGCAAAGCTGGCAATGGGATTTGGGCAATACAATTTCCTCATCTGCTTCGCCTGTAAACAATAGCTACGCAAGCGGCGGCGAATACGCTGTATCGCTGAAAATAACTGACAATAACGGCTGTGGCTCCGAAACATTTCATGACATGCTAACGGTGTACAGCGGCCCAAATATAGACGCAGGGCAATACATTGTAAAAACAATGGCCGATGCAGTTGAAATAAATGCAACAGTTGCAGATACTGGCAGTTTTACATATCAATGGAGCCCTGCCCTGGGTTTAAATGATGCCAGTATCTTACATCCAGTAACCAACACTATCAGCGACATACTGTACACTTTAAAAGTTGTTGGCGGGGCCGGCAATTGCCAGGCTACTGACACTGTAAGTGTGAGAGTATTGAAAACTTTATATATCCCATCGGCGTTTTCGCCAAACGGAGATGGAAAGAACGACACATGGAGCATACCTGCTGTTAATGGCAATGCTGCCGCATTGGTTACCATTTTCAACCGCTGGGGGCAGGTTGTTTTTGAATCGCATGGCTATGCAAAACCTTGGGACGGCACATACAAAGGAACAGCCCAGCCCACTGGTGCATATTATTACATAATACAACCGGATGTAAAAAAAGAAAAGAAAGTAGCGGGGTATGTGGTAATTGTGAGGTAGCTAACTAAAACCTGTAGCCCAAATTAATACCCATTGCCCGGAAACCAAACCATTGCCCGGAAGTTCCGAATGCAGCTCCATTAGCATTAGCCGGTTCGTATAAATTTACATTGAGTACAGAAGAAAGAAGCTCCTTCATAGGCCTGAGTTTTACTTCGTTCAATGTTATTTGCTCAAAGGGACTTAAAGCGCCCCTGTATTTAAAATCGCCTTTATTAATCCCGTAATTTAAACCAACAATCCACCAGTCAAGTGAAAGTTTATTGCTTAATTGCCACTGTGCGCCTACCTGCAACCCGGCTGTATAGGTATTTATATGGCCTTTAAAAACTGCCACTTTAGCTATGGACTGGTTGGTTTGAAGATTGTATGACCAGTAATTAATAGGTGCATCGCCCGAATAATGGTTATAACTGATAAAAGGCCCCAAATAAAAACCCTGCAATGCTCCTTTTTTCCCCAAGTAAAACCTGTATTCGGGAGTAATACCAATGTTGCCCATTTTTGCAAGGTCAAGCCTGATAGTGGTATCGGTAAATAAATCTGAAATAGCTTTTTGAAAAGGGATGCCGGTTTGGGGCCTGAACCTAATGGCTACAGCAAATGACCGCTTTTTATTAATTGCCTTTTCGTACTGGAACGAAAAATTTTTTAACACAAGTGCCGGCAAATTAATTTTAATAATGCTTTCATTTTTTTCCTGTGCATATAATGATGCTGAAAACGAAAGCATCAAAGCAATAAAAAAGAGAAGCCTGAAAGAATAGCATTTCATTGTTACTGGGTTTGTATTATTTTATGTAAATAACAATAAAAAAACGATGCGATGCAAAGTTTATTTTTTAGCGCCAGAAAACGTTTGTATAAACAGGCTTAATATTATCACCAGCAAGGCGCCAATTGCATTCAGCCAAAGAAAAGAAACAATATCAATCCAATAAATAATAATTACCAATAACTGGGAAACAACAGCCGCTATAAATACAGCACTGCCACTAATTCGTTTTATCCAGAAAGCTACAAGGAAGATACCGAGAATAACCCCGTAAAAGATAGAGCCAAGAATATTCACAGCTTCTATCAGGCTGTTGCCAAGGTTATAAGCAAACATAGAAACTATGATGGCAAAAACACCCCATGCAAAAGTATACCAACGGGAAATTTTATAATCATCGCTTTCGGTACAACTTTTATTAACGAATTTTTTATGAAAGTCAACCACAGTACAGGAAGCTAATGAATTAAGCGCTGCGGCTATGCTGCCCCACGATGCTAAAAATATCATTGCAATTAACAGGCCCACCAAACCCCTGGGCAGGTTTTCTATTACAAACCGCAGAAAAATATAGTTAGTATCATTAGCGCTGTTGTCATTTAATGCTTTTCGTATGTAGCCTTTATACTCAGCCCTCAGTTTATCAGCTTTATGATATTCCTTTTGCGACAAGGCTAAGCTGTATTGCTGTTCTGTTGTGGCAAGCGAATCTTTATAAATAGTTTTCTGTGCTGTTTCAACCTGTACTTTGTCAAAATACACCGGAGGTTTGTTGTGCTGGTAAAATGCAAATACCAGTACGCCCACTAATAAAATCAAAAACTGCATTGGCACTTTTACCAGCCCATTCATTAGTAACCCTATCTTGCTTTCCTTTTCATTTTTAGCTGTAAGGTAGCGGCCCACCTGGCTGTGGTCGGTTCCAAAATAACTTAATGCCAAAAACAAACCACCAATCAGGCCGCTCCATATATTGTACTTGTCTTTCCAGTCGAAGCCATTACTATTTGACCCGCTGGTAATCACATTCATCCTTCCTTCTTTGCCGGCAGATTTTAGCGCATCAGTAAAATTTATATCAGCAGGCAGCAAATGCACCACCATATAGCCTGCCAAAAGCATCCCTGCAATTACAATGACGAGTTGCAATTGCTGTGTGTAAGCCACAGCTTTGGCACCGCCACTAACAGTGTAGATAATAAGAAAACCGCCCATGACTATATTTGTATAATAAATATTCCATCCCAGCAACGAACTCAAAATAATAGAGGGCGCATAAATACTGATGCCGGTTGACAGGCCCCTTGATAGTAGAAACAGAAAAGAAGTGAGCGTCCTTGTTTTTACATCAAAGCGGTTTTCTAAAAATTCATAGGCTGTATAAACTTTTAGCTTCCTGAATACAGGCACAAAAAAAATGCAGATAAGAACCATGGCGATGGGCAGGCCGAAATAATATTGCACAAAACGCATCCCATCAGTGTATGCCTGGCCCGGCGCACTTAAAAAAGTGATGGCGCTTGCCTGCGTGCCCATAATGCTTAGCAACACTAAATACCAGGGCAAAGTGTTGTTGCTGAGAAAATAGCCGTCGAGGTTTTTAGTATGTGCGCTTTTATAAACGCCATAAATAATAATGGCGCAAAGTGCAGCAATTAATATTATCCAGTCAATGGCGCTCAAAGGCTTTTATTTAAAATGTATCGTGATAAGATAATACAAGATGACTTGCAGCAACAGAAAGGCAATAACTGCTGTGTACCATTTGTTCCAATACGATTTTGAGTTGCCTCCTTCCATAGAAAACTAATTATGCGGTTTGCCCTTTTTCTTTTCTGTAACTTTTTTAGCAGAAGATTTATCAGGTGGAAGCTGCCAGGTATTACCCATTCTTACAACTTCGTTTTTGGCTATCAAATTTGCAAACAACCTGTATGCACCAGGCACGCCAGCAGGCAGCTCACGGAAGAAAACCAAGCCTGTATAAACAAATTTGCCTTTGCCATAATTAGCAATTATTAAACTCCCATCATCATCTTTTTCGCCAGCATCATGCATGCTGATGATGCGCTGGTAATTGCTGTCAATTTTTTCTGCATGGTAAATGCTGCGTTCCTGTACCCAGCCTTCAAAATCTTTTTCGGTGATTTTATTAGGATAGTTTAATGCAGGATGATTGGGCAAGAGGAAATTTACTTTGGCAGTTTCATCTGTAACCCTGTTGCGGCTGATGCTGAAAGGATAAGGGCCTATTTTGCTTTTTATACTGCTGATAAAATTGCTGGTGTTGTATTGGGTGAGCAATACGCCGCCTTCGTTTACATACTCCATGAGGGCATCATATACATTGCTCATCCAGTCGTTGGTATTGTA
>CAYRRL010000184.1:0-6328 GCA_964426665.1 uncultured Ferruginibacter sp.
CTTTATTTTCCGCTCGCTGGCTTATGAATACCTGGGCCGCACAGACCTTGTGCATGTGCTTGATAAGCCTGAAGTAGAAAACTTAGGCGATGAAACATGGGTGGAAGGCTCGCCAACAATCGGCGACAGAAAACCAGAACTGAGCGAAGTAAGGGTAATTGGCGGCGCTGCTTTGCAACCAGCAAAGCAAATGAAGCCAACTGCTGGCATGGATGCAGTAACCGCTGCTGCAAAAAGCATGCAGAGCGACGCCCCTGCCTGCAACACTTGCGGGCATATCACTATCCGCAGCGGCACTTGCTACAAATGTTTGAATTGTGGCAACAGCATGGGTTGCAGTTAAGCCCCGGTTTAAAAAGTAAGACCAACACATACACATAACGCCTCCTTAAATGGGGGCGTTTGTTTTTTTAATAAGAATAAATTCACCCATATCGCTCCCATACTTTTTATCTTTGGTTATCCACTCACTCAAATTCTGCATCATGAAGAGAATCAGTATCGTATTATATGCTTTAACAAATATTGCATTTGCACAAAACAAACAAGGCTTGGTAAGCGGCCCTTGGGCAGGCAATGTAGAATTACGCAATGCCACTATTTGGGTGGAAGCAACAAGCGATGCAAAGAAAGTTGCAGTAAAATACCATGCTGAAAAATCAACAGAAGAAAAAACAGTTGAGTACAAAGGAGAGCTGGGAAAAGAATTTAATCCCGTAAAGATTGAACTGAATGGGTTGGAGATGAACACAACATACTTGTATGATGTGCTAATTGATGGAAAGAAAATTGAGCCTGGCTTTGCAACAAAATTCACCACCAAAGATTTATGGCAATGGAGGAAACCTGCGCCTGATTTTACCTTCCTTGCTGGCAGTTGCGCCTATTTTAATGAACCAAAATACGACCGTCCAGGCAAACCTTACGGTGGCGACAGCTCCATCTTTGAAACAATGGCCAACACGCCTGCTTCTTTTCATGTATGGCTCGGCGATAATTGGTACACAAGGGAGGTTGATTATTATACGCCATGGGGATTGAATTACCGGGCCAGCCATGACCGTAGTTTGCCAGTACTGCAAAAATTTATGGCCTCCATGCCGCAGTATGCAATTTGGGACGATCATGATTATGGCCCGAATGACATGGGCAAAAGCTATATCCTGAAAGAAGCATCAAGAAAAGTATTTATGGATTATAGCTGCAATCCAAGCTATGGCTATAATGGCGAGGGTATTTATTCGTTAGTTAGCTATGGCGATGTGGATATTTTTTTAACTGATGGCCGCTACTGGAGAAGCGAAGGCGATTTTAAAGACAGCATTGATGGGAAACCTAATAGTGATAAAACATATTTTGGCAAACAACAAATGAACTGGCTCAAAAATTCATTGCTGTTTAGCAAAGCCACTTTTAAAATTATTGCTACAGGCAGCCAGGTGCTCAACCCATATTCCGATTATGATTGCATGAAATTTTATAAAGCAGAATACAAAGAATTAATGGATTTTTTAGCAACCTATAAAATCAAAGGTGTTTTATTTTTCAGCGGCGACAGGCACCATAGCGAAGTGATAAAACAAGAACGCACTGGTTTGTATCCTTTATATGATGTAACCAACTCCCCTTATACAAGTGGCGTTGGCAAAGTAAGGGGGGAAGAGCTGAATAATTCTGCAAGAATGCCCGGCACATTGGTGGAAGAACAAAATTTTACTAAAGCCACTGTGAGCGGAAAGAAAAATGAAAGGGTGCTGGTGATTGAATTTTTAGGGCTGAAGGGGCAGAAGCTGGGCAGTTGGAGCATTAAAGAAAACGAACTAAAATAGCCGCTTCGGTTATCTTTGCTGCATGGAATCCCAATATTTCACTTACGAAAAAGGCAAAGTGGTACAGGCGTTGCGCTATCATTTTATTTCCCGGAAAGAAATAAAGTTTATGATGATACTTGTAAATGTATTTGCCATCGCCTCTGCCGCATTATTCTTTTTTAAAAAAATATCGCCACTGGCATTTCTTATCAGTTCTGTTTTGTGGTTTGCAATGATGATTGCCTTTTGGTTTTTGCTCCCATCCGTTATTTATAGAAAGAATGCCACTTTCAAAGACAGGTTTAAGGCCACCCTTAACAGCGATGGCTTTATGATTGAAAACGAAAGGGGCAGCCGCAATTGGGCATGGGCACAATTCAGTTCCATGATTGAAACGCCGTACTTTTTTCATTTGTATTTTGACAGCCGCTCGTTTTTTATTGTGCCTAAAGAAGCTTTCAGCGGCGATGCAGTGCATGAAGCAAGAAAAATTTTAAAGGAGAAAATTAAGACGGGTTAATTATATGGTTATTTATTACTGATTATCTGGCCACTTATCACCGATCGCCAGCCTACACCAGCACTTTTTCCATCACCCGGTGTGGGATATTAATTTCTATAAACTCGTCGCCTTTTGTTTTGTAGCCATAGCGCTCATAAAAGCCAATGGCATTTTCCCGGGCATGCATTGTTATTATTTTAAAGCCACGGTCCCGGGCAATATTTTCAGCAAATTGCATCATGCTTTCGCCAATGCCAAGCCCCTGCCTGTTTTTTTGAACCGCCATTTGCCGCAGTTTGGCACATTGGTTGTCAATTTTCGTAAGCAGGCAGCAACCCAAAATTTCGTCGTCTTCAAAAGCGCCAATCAGGATGTCGTCTTTCTCCCTCTTCAGTTCATCCTCGCTAAAATTCAGGCCCAATGGCTTTCGCATTATTTCATAGCGCAACTTTACCATTTGGTCGTAGTCTTTGCTGCCATGGTATATTTGTTTCAGCGCCATAGTGCAATATAAAAAAAATTTCTGGCTAAAAACAGCGTGAAAATACGGCCTGAATAAAATAGGGAAAGCCGCAATTTGCCATATTATGCTTGTAAAAACATGGCAAATTGCAGCTTTCCGGGTACGGTTAAAAGTGTATTTACTGTTTTGCCACTTTTATCGTTGCTGCCTTGGCGCCATTGCTTAGGGTGAGCAGGTAGGTGCCGGCAGGCAGGGTTTGTGCCTGGTATATAAAGATTGAATTATTCCCTTTTTTTACTATAGCGTTCATTTTCAAAAGCTCGCCGCCATTAATATTGCGAATTATCATTTTCACATTGCCATTTTCTTCGCTATTGTATTGCACATTCAACTGGTTGTTAAATGGCATTGGCCAGGCAGTAATGGCCGCATTGGCCGTTTTCAAACTTATAGTTACCTGCGATGAATACCTGAAACTGCCATTGATACCAATTATTTTGAGGCGGTAATAAACAGTATTCGACAAAAAGAAAAACAAATCGTCTGTATGGAGGTACTGGCTGGTGCCGGGGGTTATTTTGGCAGTAATAGTGGCAACCGGCTCAAAGTTTTTGCCATCGCTGCTGCGCTGCAATTCGTAATGGCTGCAGCAGGTTTCATTAGTTGTTTGCCAGCTTAATACAGCTTTTTTATTTTCTGCTGCTCCTGCAAAGCTTAATAATGATAATGGCAGCGGGATTTGTGGCTTTGCGCTCACCGGGATGGTGTAAACAGCTATATTCGACACAAGGCCTTCTTCATCTGACGCAGTATACGTAAAAACAACATCGCCATCATACGATGCATTGGGCTCAAAAGAGAGGCTGCCTGCAAGGTCGGCTGTCAGCATCATGCCTTCGCTTACTGCCATCAGCGAGCCATTCATTCCGATACTTAAAATGCCCTGCGAAGCCGGGGGCACTGTAACTACTGTATAAGTTCCAATAATACTATTGGCAGAACTGGCCACAAAGGGCAAAATAGAACTTGCCTGCACAATTGGCTCCATGGTAATATCCTGGGCCACGGGCGCTTCGATACTTGCTTTAATGCTGTGCCCCGGTGTGCCTGCATTAGACGTACCGGCCAGGCATAAAGCCGCCACTGTTATAATAAACCAAATAAGAGCGTCTTTTACAGATAATCTTTCGGGGGTGTAGCCGTTCTGCCTTTCGGCTTCGTTTCCCTGGTTAATACTTGTTTTCATAATGAGGGGGTTTGGGTACTTCTGCTGAACAGGATTAATGCCAAAGCGCCAAACCCTTTGCTGTCAAGGGTTTTCAAAAAGAAGATTGATTGTTTTATTCCACATTATAGATTGTTTTGCCAAAAAATAAACAAGCCCGGGCTTTGAGGCGGAAAACAAATATGCTTCAGGGCAGGCTGCCACTGAGGAAAGAAAGGTGACGAAAAATACAAAGGCTGGTTTTTTTTATTGTTTTTACGCTTTGAACAATATACATTTAGCGGCGTTTTTAATTATTTAGAAGAGCGGCAATTATTCTTTGTATTTATTTCAAAAATTATATTTTTTCTGCTGAAAATTAAATACTACTACCAAGTAATACATTTCAACAAGAGTAAAGAAAATCATTGTTGACAAATTAGGTGTTGATGAAGCTGAAGTAACCACAGAAGCTTCTTTCACAAATGATTTAGGCGCCGACAGCTTAGACACTGTTGAATTAATCATGGAATTTGAAAAAGAGTTTAACATCTCTATTCCAGATGAGCAGGCTGAAACCATCACTACTGTTGGCCAGGCTGTAACTTACTTAGAAGAGCACGCCAAGTAATTAGCACATTCTTCATTCGTTTTTAATCATCGCAGGCAAATCGTATGGAATTAAAGAGGGTAGTTGTTACCGGGTTAGGAGCCATAACGCCTTTAGGCAAATCAGTCAGCGAATACTGGCAGGGTTTGGCTGATGGCTTGAATGGCTGTGCCTTTATTAAGCAATTTGACGCCTCTAAATTCAAAACACGGTTTGCCTGTGAGGTTAAAGACTTTGACCCCACTGTTTACCTCGACAAAAAAGAAGCCCGTAAAATTGACCGTTTCACCCAATTTGCATTAATAGCTGCCGATGAGGCAGTAAAAGATGCCGGCATCAGCAAGGGCAATGTGGATGTTGACAGGGTAGGCGTAATATTCGCCAGCGGCATTGGCGGCCTCATTACTTTTCAGGAAGAGGTTACTAATTATGCAACCGGCGATGGCACACCGAGGTTCAACCCGTTCTTCATTCCTAAAATGATATTGGATATTGCTTCAGGGCATATCTCCATGAAGCATGGTTTCCGTGGGCCGAATTATGCTGTCGTAAGCGCTTGCGCATCTTCCACCAATGCTGTTATTGATGCTTTTGATACTATTCGTTTGGGCAAGGCTGATGTGATTGTAACCGGGGGCAGCGAAGCAGTAGTTAGTGCAGCAGGCGTGGGTGGTTTTAATGCGATGAAAGCTTTGAGCGAAAGGAACGATTCGCCTGAAACAGCCAGCCGCCCGTTTGATAAAGACAGGGACGGTTTTGTAATGGGCGAAGGTGCAGGCGCCATGATTTTAGAAAGCCTTGACCATGCTTTGGCAAGGGGCGCCAAAATTTATTGCGAAATAGCAGGCGGCGGCGCCACAGCCGATGCACACCATATTACTGCCCCGCACCCGGAAGGGCTGGGCGCACAAAATGTGATGAAAGCAGCATTGAAAGATGCCAACATGAAGCCGGAAGATATCGCTTACATTAATGTGCACGGCACTTCCACACCATTAGGCGATATTGCTGAAACAAAAGCGATACTGAATGTATTTGGCAACCATGCATACAATCTTAATATCAGTTCTACTAAAAGCATGACTGGCCATTGCCTTGGCGCAGCGGGTGCTTTAGAGGCATTGGCTTGTATTATGGCTGTTACAAAAGATATTATCCCGCCAACAATCAACCACTTTACAGACGACCCTGAGCTTGACCCTAAATTAAATTTCACTTTTAATAAAGCACAGCAGAAACCTGTGAATGCTGCATTGAGCAATACGTTTGGCTTTGGCGGGCACAATGCCAGCGTAATAGTGAAGAAGTATAAAGCTTAATTTTTCTCTTTTATTTTATTGTCCTGCATTTTCC
This sequence comes from uncultured Ferruginibacter sp., assembly GCA_964426665.1. Lineage (GTDB taxonomy): Bacteria > Bacteroidota > Bacteroidia > Chitinophagales > Chitinophagaceae > Ferruginibacter. Next base: position 5,944 of record CAYRRL010000184.1, read on the forward strand.
GGCCGCATCATAGGAAAAAACAATACATCCTGTATTGAATGCTGATTGGTTAACAGCATCGCAATCCTGTCAATGCCAAAACCAATCCCTGAGGTTGGCGGCATGCCATATTCCAATGCACGGAGGAAATCATAATCAATAAACATTGCTTCGTCATCGCCACGTTCCATCAGTTTTGCCTGCTCTTCAAAACGTTCCCTTTGCTCTAACGGGTCGTTCAATTCACTATATGCGTTGGCAATTTCTTTTCCGTTGCACATTAATTCAAAGCGCTCTACCAGGCCTGGCTTGCTGCGGTGTTTTTTTGTCAATGGGCTCATTTCAACAGGGTAATCAGTAATGAATGTTGGTTGTATATAATGCCCTTCGCATTTTTCGCCGAAGA
>CAYRRL010000185.1:0-6325 GCA_964426665.1 uncultured Ferruginibacter sp.
ATACTCAAAAGCATCCCGGTTAATAACCGGTTGAAATATTTTTACTGATCTTCTTACTAAGAACATTTATTTTCATTAAAACAGTAACATGAAAAATTTAATTGTATTTATCCCCGCCCTTTTTTCCCTTAACGCTTTCTCACAAACTGACTTGACAGTTTCAAGCATCATAAATAAAGACTTAACCTATACTTTTGTTAATGGCAGTCGGCTTATTAGAATAAGTTCTGATTCCACGCTTTTTTGGAGAGATGCAAGCGCAAGTAAAGAAGCAAACGAAAAAACTAAAACGGTCCATATAGATGAAAAAACATTAATGACTTCCTGGTACAACTCGGATAAAGTCTTTGTCACTATGTTATCCGATTTTAGCAAATTGAAAGTTACTGGAATGGTTTGTTGGCCAGATGGCAAATTCTATCCAATAGAAGGTAAAATTCATGTCAATAATAAGTAATAGCGCATAAGCACAGCAGCCAACATGGGCCATAGGGCAGGCAATATAACAATCAAAACATGGACAAATCAAGCATCATTCATTCAATCAATATTGTAATTCACATTGCTGCTGGAACAATTGCATTATTATTAGGGTTAGCAGCACTACTGGCAAAAAAGGGGTTTCAAAGGCATAAAAAAACAGGAATGCTTTTCCTTTTATTTTTGGCCATTGTTATTATATCAGGGTTAATCGGCGTTTTCGCTTTTGGCAGAAATACATTTTTACTGGTTATAACTGTATTAAGTGCTTACCAAGGCTTTTCTGGTTATAGGGCACTACAAACAAAATCAAATGAGCCAAAACTGCTTGACATTATTGTTGCGGTTGTTTCTGCTATTGCTGTTTTTTACTTTTTGTATTATTTCAAATCCATTGGTATGATTTGGTCGCCAGTAATAATTTATAGCACTGTTGGCGCCCTGCTGCTTTTAGTATCGTATGACTTTGCCCGTTATTTTATTCCTAAGCCTAAATACCGGAATCTTTGGTTATACGAGCACATCTACAAAATGATTGGGGCATTTACTGCATTGTTAGCTGCCTTTGCGGGGACAGTTTTTGCAAAGTATCAGCCTCTGAGCCAAATCTTACCATCCGCATTTGGAATGCTCTTACAAATTGGGTTTATTGCATATTATGTTAGAAAAAAAATAAAATTCAACAAGTAAAGATTGGCAGGCAGGAATAAAACGGCACACAACATGAACAGTGTTAAAAACCATCCATTTCATTCCTGTAAGCTTGTGCTACACGAAACAAAAAATATCATCCCATCTCCCAAATTGCCCAGCCCGTCATTTTTTACCTAACGCACAAACCACTCTTTTCTTCTCCTTTGTATCCAGGTAAGGTTGATGGTACTGGGCGTAAAAATCTTTCCTGCTGTCGTGGTAAGAACTGACAGCGCCAAAAAAATGCATCATTTTCACATAGCACCAGGCAAGGTCAATTTGGTAAGGCAAAAAGCCGCTACGGGCGCTCTTTGGGTACAGGTGGTGGTTGTTGTGCCATTCGCCGGCCACATAGCCGGGCCATAGCTGGTTAATAGACATGTCTTTTCTGTTATGGTCTATTCCCTCCTGCCTTTTGTCGTGGCCCTTGCCGTGGCCCTCATAATTAAAAGTGCGTACGCCCACGCCCCATATAAAAGCGCCGGCCAGCAAAGCGCACACCAGCCCCATGCCGCCGCACAGGTAAAATACGCCAATCCAAAAAGCCCAGTTAAGCACCCATTGGGCAATGCTGGCAACCGGGCTGGCAAAGGAGCCCCATTTTTTGTATTCAGTAAAGGTATTGCCACTGATGCTGCTGTGCTTCATCAGGTGCTGCACATGGCGGTAGTCCTTTTCGCTCAGGTTTTTGGCAATGGGCTGGTGGTTCACATCAGCAAGAAAGCAATATAAAAAACCGCCTTCGGCAAAATACGGGTCGCCGGGCTCGTCGCTTTTGGCATGGTGCACATGGTGCGACACTACATATATTTCTTCGGGGATGATGCTCAGCACCAGGTTTTTGGTAACAAACTTCCAAAAGCCATTGCTGAAGGTGAAAGCCCCATGCGTGCAATAGCGGTGGTACCAAATGGTGCCATGCGTGCCGAGCAATACCATGCCGTACACAGCACCTGCAGCCAGCAAAGGGAAGCTGAAATATTTGGCCACAAATAAAATAAAAAATGGGAACAGCAGGGCTATCCGCAGCCAGCTAGAAAATGGCAGCCAGTTTTTTTTATTGGCAAACACATTGAGCCCCGAAAAAAATTCTTTCAATAAAATTTTTGGTGAAGGTTTGCTGAAATCACCCGCCGCAGTTACCCATCCATAAGAAGGCCGCTGGAGTACATCATCGAGAAAAGCCATGGTATTGGAAATTAAAAAGTGAGGAAAACCCAATGAGATTTCCCTCATCAGCCACTCAATATAGCCAATTAAGCTGAGCAAACGGGAAATAACACTGTTAAAGAGCCAAATGCATCACTTTACCAGGTTGGTTTTGTGCCCGCTGCCCCATGTTTCCCAACTCAGGGCACTCCTAAAAAACTTCCCCTTTTTCTTCCCAAAACCACTGCCAAAGCCTACCTTTGCCACCCCGTTAAAAAAACCGGGGATTATATCATGTCATTCAACATTTTTAAACAATTAAACGCAGATGCACAGGAAGGTGCTGCTACTCCCGAAGTAGAAGCAACTGCTGCGGTAACAAATGTGCCTGTGGCTGCTCCTGTAGAGGAGAAAATTGTAACCGCCCACGACGACTTTGACTGGAGTGTTGACAAACGCAACGTTACCAGCTACAACAAAGACGAAAAAGCGAAGTACGACAAAGTGTACGACGACACTTTCAAGCAAATCAACGATGGCGAAATGGTGCAGGCTACCATTGAAGCCCTTACCAAAACCGATGCTGTGGTTAACATCGGCTTCAAAAGCGACGGCCTTATTTCCCTCAACGAATTCAGGGACATTCCCGGCGGCCTTAAAGTAGGCGACATTATCGAAGTAATGGTAGTGGAAAAAGAAGACAGGGAAGGCAACCTTCACCTCAGCCGCAAGCAAGCCCGTACCACCCGTGCGTGGGAAAGGATTGTTGAGCTGCACAAAACCGGCGAAATTGTTACAGGCCTTGTTACAAGCAAAACCAAAGGCGGCCTTATTGTTGACGTATTTGGCATGGAAACATTCTTGCCAGGTTCTCAAATCGACGTTAAACCAGTTACAGACTACGACCAGTTTGTTGGCAAAACAATGGAGTTTAAAGTTGTTAAAATCAACGAAACAATCAAGAATGCTGTTGTATCACACAAAGCGCTTATCGAAAGCGATATCGAAGCACAGCGTGCAGAAATTATCGGCAAGCTGGAGAAAGGGCAGGTACTGGAAGGCACTATCAAAAACATCACCGACTTTGGTGCGTTTCTTGACCTTGGCGGCTTAGACGGCTTGCTATATATTACTGATATTTCATGGGGCCGTATCAACCATCCAACAGAAGTGTTGAAGATGGACCAAAAACTGAACGTTGTTGTGCTTGACTTTGATGATGACAAAAAACGTATCAGCCTTGGCTTGAAACAATTGACCCCTCACCCATGGGATACTTTAACTGAAAATATCAAAGAAGGCGAAGTGGTAAAAGGCAAAGTGGTGAATATTGAAGACTACGGCGCATTCTTGGAAATTATGCCAGGCGTGGAAGGCCTTGTGCACGTAAGTGAAATTACATGGGCTAACACGCCGGTAAATGCAAAAGAGTTCTTCAAACTGGGCGACGAATACGAAGCGAAAGTGGTAACACTTGACAAAGACACCCGTAAGATGAGCCTTTCAATTAAACAATTGAGCGCCGACCCATGGAGCGAAATTGAAAGCAAATTCCCAGAAGGCAGCCGCCACACCGGCGTTGTTAAAAACATCACTCCTTACGGTGTGTTTGTTGAACTGGCAACTGGCATCGGCGGCATGGTTCACATAAGCGACCTTAGCTGGCTTAAGCGCTTTAACAACCCGAATGAGTACACCAAAGTTGGCAACAACATTGATGTGGTTATTTTGAACATTGATAAAGACGGCCGCAAGCTTCAATTGGGCCACAAGCAAATTGAAGAAGACCCATGGAACTCACTTGAAAGCACATTCCCTGTTGGCAGTGTGCATGAAGGCACCGTTATAAAGCGTGACGATAAAGGCGCAGTAGTGCAATTGCCTTACGGCCTTGAAGGGTTTGCGCCTAACCGCCACCTTGCAAAAGAAGACGGCAAAAGCATTGCCGCAGACGAAGTGAACCAATTTATGGTAATTGAGTTTGACCGCAACGACAAGCGCATCGTTCTTAGCCACACAAGGCTTTGGGAGCAAGCGATAGAAGAAGAAAAACAAGCCGTTCAAAAAGAGAAAAAAGCAGAAGCAGAAGTAACCAAGAAGGCAGTGAAAAACCTGCAAAGCAAAGTAGAGAAATCTACGCTTGGCGACCTGAGCGCTTTAGCCGATATTAAAGCCAAGCTTGACGCAGGCGCTGCAGAAGCACCAGCCAGCGAAGAGCCAAAAGATGAATAATATTTGCCAATGAAAAGAAAAGGCAATCCCATCACAGCAATGTGGTGGGATTTTTTTTTGCAGGGGCTTTCACGCCAAGGCGCAAAGGAAGAAATAAGAAGCAAAGTTTTTTCTTTGCGGCTTTGCCATCTTTGCATCTTTGCGTGGAAATATTTGTTGTTACTTTGCAAACAGAAATAAGCAATTGAATGAACGACAACTTCCATAAATATTTTGTGCTGGTGTGGCTGCTGATGGCAAGTGTGTTTGGTTTTGCAGCATTAATTGCCATTATTTTCTTTGTATTGAAATTATTTGCAGTATCTGTATCCTTTATTCCCGGCTCGGGCTATGTGTTTGAGTTTTTTATGGCTTCCATACCTTACTTCGTTTTGTTTGCTGCTTACTATTTGGTGCATAAAACAATATCAGCAAGCAAAACAAATGCTTCGTCTATAATAGCCAGGGTTATATTAACTATTGGCAGCCTTATTTGCGTAGCACAATTAATAATTGCAGTAATGTGGTTCTTTAATGTACGGCATAACTGGATGATTGAATATAACAGCTACAACAAAGCAGGTTTTGCACTTCACTTAATATTGGTATTGATTGCAGCAGGTATATTAGCTACCGGCGATGCAAAAGAAAAAAACTGGCTGGAAAGAAAACATGACCGCTAATTACCCATCGCTGATTCTGCAATAGCCTTCGCAGCAATCCATCCAGTTGTCCACGCATTTTGAAAATTAAAGCCGCCGGTAACGCCATCAACGTTTATTACTTCCCCGGCAAAAAATAAATTGGGTACAATTTTGCTTTGCATAGTGTTGTAATCAATCTCATCCAGGCTGATGCCGCCGGCAGTTACAAATTCTTCTTTAAAAGTTGTTTTGCCTTTTACTTCAAATGCCTGTGTGCATATATTTTTTATCAGTTTGTTTTGTTCTTTAGCTGGCAAATCAGCCCAGCGTAAATCCTCATTAATGCCGCTTTCTTTTAAAAGGTATTGCCATAGCCGCTGAGGCAAATTGAAAGGGTTTGTATTAATAATTTTTTTTGCTGCTGTTTCAAAACGTGTGCTTTGCAATTTTTCCCTTGCTGTATTCTCATTATAATCGCCGGCCCAATTTACATTTATTGTAAAATGCCAGTTGGCATCAGCCAGTTCCCTTGCAGCAAATGCAGAGAGTTTTAAAACAGCCGGGCCGCTCAAGCCCCAATGCGTTACCAGCAGCGGCCCCTGCGATGATAATTTTGTGCCGTTGATTTTTACAATTGCATCATCAGCCACAACACCCATTAGTTCCGTAATACTATTGCCGGGCATGTTAAATGTAAATAATGACGGCACTGGTTCTTCAATTGTGTGCCCCAATTTTTTCAGCCAGTCAAATTGTATTGCTTTGGGGTAACCGCCGCTTGCTATACAAACATAATCAGCTGCAACAGGTTTATCGTTTTTAATCTGCACTATCCACTTTCCATTTTCAACTTTCAATTCGTTTCCTTCCCTGTTCATCAAAACCTCCACATTATATTTATTCGCTTCCGCCACCAGGCAATTAATAATCGTTTGGGATGAATCTGTTACCGGGAACATCCTTCCATCTTCTTCCGCCTTTAACCCTACGCCTCTTTCTTTAAACCATTCTATAGTATCAGTTGTAAAAAAATGATGGAATGCTTTCTTTAAAAAACTATTGCCCCTTGGGTATTTTTTAATCATCTCCCCAATACTGAAGCAGTGGTGGGTAACATTGCACCTGCCGCCGCCGCTTACTTTTACTTT
>CAYRRL010000186.1:0-2088 GCA_964426665.1 uncultured Ferruginibacter sp.
ACAGCAATGCAGTAACAGTAACGCAAGTATCAACACCTCCGGGTGCAGCAACTGGTGTTAACGGCCCGGTATATGGCTTGTGCAGTGGCGGCAATTTCACTTATACAGCGATACCAGTAGCAGGCGCAGTAAACTATACTTGGAGCGTGCCAACTGGCTGGACAATTGTATCAGGCCAAAATACAGCACAGATAGTAGTAACAGTGCCATCAACGTTTGTAGGCAGCAACGGTATTTGGTGCACTCCGAAAAATGGTTGCGGCAGTGGTACAGGTTTCAGGCTTACTGTAAATTCCGGTTACACGTATACTGCGTCAAACCTTGTTGGCCCGTCTACGGTAACTGCTAACCAAAGCGGCGTACAATACAGCTTGACACAGACGGCAGCTACTACATATAACTGGACAGTTCCGGCAGGAGCAATTATCACATCAGGCGCAGGCACAAGCAGCATCACGGTAACATTTGGCCCAACAGGCGGCAATGTAACCGTATCGGCTTCTAACTCATGTAACGCAGGTGTGGCTTTGAGCAAAGCTGTTACCATTGTATCACCAAGGCCAGCAGTCGCGGCCAGGGCAGTTAAAACAAATACTGAGCCCGCTGCAGAAAAAGCAATAGCTTTCACTGTTTACCCTAACCCGGCTTACAGCAATGCCAACATTGTATTCAGCACATTGCAGGCAGGAAGCAAGTATGAATTGGTTATATGCAACTCACTTGGTAAAGTAATGATTGCACAAAGCGGTACTGCATCAGCAGGCACCAATATCGTAAAAGTTGATTTGAGCAGGCTTACTGATGGCATGTACATCGTAAGGTTAAAAGAAGGGGAAACTACTCTGGTGCAAAAATTGATGAAGGCAAAATAAAAATTCAGTTATATTTTCAATGGGCTGCCTCGAAAACCCGGGGCAGCCTTTTTTTATTCAGCAAGTGTATCTGCCTGATGATTTTTGCGCAATTCCAAAAGCCTCTATTTGGCTTTTGAGCCAGTGTGCATTATTATTAAAATGTATGCAAGCGAATACTTAAAATTGAATTAGGTTCTAACTGTTCGTAGCGGTGATTGCCATTAACGGATGCGTTTATGCGTACACAGGCCCGAATCCACATGAGCAAAACCCCTAATAGTATCGCATGCGCCAATAGTTGTTGCAGTATAGGTGTAATCGCCCGGCGGCAGTGAAAAATAACCACCAAACGTATTGGTACAACTACGTGGAACAGATGTATAGTAATTTGTAATAACTGACTGTTGCCCGGTATTTAAACTTACCAAAATTAAAGGGCCGCATGACCTGAAAATAGTTGTGTCAAGAGTATAAATAAGCAAATAGCCGGTAGAGGAATTCCCCGGGTTGTTATTATTCTCTTCTTTTTGGCAACTGTACAGGTTTATTAAAAAAGCAATCAGCACAAATAATAAAAAGGGCCTTTTCTTCATAATTTTTTTATTGATATGCAATTTATGGAAATACTGCAAAGTTGGGCGAATCGATGTTTTTGAGGGCTATTTTGTTTTAGCAAAATACACTTTTGCCAATTGCCTATTGTTTTCACATCTTTGTAACGAACCAACTACTATTTTCGCTGCTATTACAAACTGTATGAGAAAAGTTTTATCCATTGTTTTTTTATTGGTATCCTTTTATTCACAGGCGCAAAAAATACACGGCACTGTTTTTAACAGCACCGGCGATTTGCTTCCTTTTTCATCTATTACCATTAAAGGCACCACTATAGGGGCCAGCGCCAACAACAGGGCCAAGTATTCTGTACAAGTTCAGCCCGGTACTTACACTGTGATATGCCAGCATATTGGTTATGCGGCGCAGGAAAAAAAAGTAACTATTGGCAGCAATGACGAGGAAGTAAGTTTTACACTGCAGGATCAGAAGCTGCAATTAAAAGAAGTAGTGATAAAACAAGGCGAGGACCCTGCTTATGCCATTATGAGGGCCGCTATTAATAAAAGGCCAGCGTACCAAAAAGAAGTGAAAGCTTTTACCTGCAACCTTTACACAAAGGACATGATAAAGCTCCGCCGCCTTCCTAAAAAAATATTTGGGCAGCCTATTCCTGATG
>CAYRRL010000186.1:2098-6237 GCA_964426665.1 uncultured Ferruginibacter sp.
ATGAAGGCAGGAAAGATTTGCAGCTTGACACATCAGGCGCAGGCATTATTTATTTAAGCGAATCCATTGCTTCTGTTGCCATTGAAAAACCTGACAAGTTTAAACTGAATGTTAAGAGCAGCAGGGTGAGCGGCAGCAATGGTTTTGGTTTCTCCTTCCCAACTTTCATTAATATGTACGATAATAATGTGGTGCTGTTTACAGAAAAACTGAACCCACGTGGTTTTATTTCGCCAGTGGCCGATGGCGCCATGTTTTATTACAAATACAAATACCTTGGCAGTTTTTGGGAAGATGGCAAAGAGGTTAACTCTGTTAAAGTAATGCCACGCCGCAGCTACGAGCCTTTGTTTTCAGGTATTATCAATATCACTGAAAACGATTGGCGTATCCACAGCCTCGATTTGGCGCTTACAAAAAAATCGCAGCTTGAAATTGTTGACACACTGAAGATAACCCAATTCCATATGCCAGTAAGCAATGGTATCTGGCAGGTAAAAAACCAATTGATACATTTTGACTTTAACCAGTTTGGCATTGATGCAGCCGGCAACTTTGTTAATGTATATTCTGACTATAACCTGGCGCCTGCATTCCCCAAAAAATATTTTGACAATGTTGTTATCAAATATGACACAGGCGTAAACAAGAAGCCTAAAAATTATTGGGACAGCATACGCCCCATGCCACTGGAAAGGGAAGAGGCAAGGGACTATGTGGTAAAAGACAGTTTGTTTGAAGTGCATAAAGATTCTATGAAAAGCCAGTTGACAGCAGATGTGCTGAATGCAAAGCAGGGAAAGATAAAACCACTGGGTATTTTTTGGGGAGGCATCCGCCGCACGCATTATACAAAACTGGGCTCAAGCAGTTGGTCAGTTGAGCCAATCATAAAAAACCTTGAATACAACCCGGCAGAAGGGGTAGTGGCAAATCTTGAAGGCTCGTTTAACAAATACATGCGAAGCATTAAAACAAATTTAATTGTAGAGCCACACCTGCGTTATGGTTTTAGCAACCAGCATTTCAATGGCTGGCTGGAAGTAAAGCTTAATTCACGTGACTATGAAGGAATGGGAAAGATACGGCGGAGCAACTGGAGTTTTGCTGGTGGCAGCCGTGTTACGCAATTCAACAGGGAAAGCCCAATATTGCCGCTTATTAATACCATCAGTACTTTATTCTATGGCGACAACTTTATGAAGACTTATGAAAATACCTTTAGCAGTATTGGCTACAGTAAAAAGTTTGAAAACGGTTTGCAATTAAATATAGCTGCGCTGTATGAAGACAGGCGGCCGCTCAACAATACAACAAAATTTACATTGTTTAAAAAAGACAGTGCAGATATTACGCCTAATTACCCTTTTGACAAACTAACGGCGCAGTTTGCCCCACACCAGGCGATATTGCTGAATGCGGAAATCAGGTACAAGCCGGGGCAAAAATATATACAGTTCCCATATAGTAAAATGCCGCTGGGCAGCAAGTACCCAACTTTTTCAATCAGTTATACCAAGGGTATTAAGCAATTATTTGGCAGCGATGCCGATTTTGACAAATGGAAATTTATGGTGGATGGCAGCATCAATTTCCGCATTGGCGGCTTGATGAAATACCGTGCAGGCATTGGTGGTTTTATCAACAGCAAGTCTGTGTTTATACAAGATTACCAGCATTTCAATGGCAACCTTACAGCCGCAGCAAGCGATTACCTGAACAGTTTTCAGTTAGTAAGCTACTATGCTTTCAGTAATACCGACCCCTTGTTTTTTCAGGGCCATTTAGAGCACCATTTTAATGGTATGCTTACCAACAAAATACCTTTATTCAGAAAACTAAACTGGCATTTAGTTGTTGGCACCAATACCTTTTATGTGAATAAAAACAACAACCATGTTGAAGTGTTTGCTGGCATTGAAAATATTCTTAAGCTTTTCAGGATAGATTTTGTGGCTGGTTATGACAAGCTGTCGCCAACACGTACAGCCATACGCATTGGTTTTGGCGGTTTAATTGGCGGCAATATGAGCCTGAACCAGAAAGACGGCACTGTATCTATTGGTTTTTAAGAAAGGGTAATTAATTTGAATCAGTCATACGATTATACAACTGATGTATTAATAGCTGGCGCCGGCCCTGCCGGCGCCAGCACTTCTATTTTTCTTTCCAAAGAAAAAATCAGCCACATTATTATTGATAAGGCTTCTTTCCCCCGCGACAAGGTTTGCGGCGACGCCATGAGTGCCAAAACCGTAGGCATGTTGAAGCGCCTAGATGAAAACTGGCCGCAGCATTTTATAGCTGATAAAAACAAAAGCATCATTAGTACAGGCATACAATTTATTGCCAGCGACAATACATGCCTTGATATTCCTTTTAATCTAAAAAATATTGATGCCAACAACCCGCCGGGTTTTGTAAGCAGGCGCATTGATTTTGACAATTCACTTTTTAATTTGGTTGGGAGCGCTTATGCAAACTGCTTGTGCAATACTTCAATTGAAGATATTGCTTATGTAGAAGGCGGGGTTCTTGTAAAAATAAAGCAGGAATCAAAAGAGGAAACAATTTTTGCAAAAATGATTGTAGGCGCAGAAGGGCGGGGGAGCATAGTTGCAAAAAAATTAGCGAAGCACACCGTTGAGCCAAAACATTACAGCGCAGGCATAAGGGCTTATTACAGCAATGTTTCTGGCTTGCATAAAGAGAATTATATAGAGCTGCATTTTTTGAAAGAAATGCAGCCGGGTTATTTCTGGATATTCCCTTTGCCGAATGGGAATGCGAATGTGGGCATGGGAATGCTGAGCACCGCTGTGTCATCAAAAAAAGCAAACCTCAGGCAACTGATGCAGGATGCTATCGCCAGGCATCCAATAATTAAGGAACGTTTTAAAAATGCCAGGCTGGAGAGCAAAGTTGAAGGATGGGGCTTGCCGCTAGGATCTAAAAAAAGAAATATTAGCGGCGAAAGATTTTTATTAACCGGCGATGCAGGCTCATTGATCGACCCATTTACAGGCGAAGGTATTGGAAATGCTTTAGTGAGTGGCCTGGTGGCATCAAGGCAAATAAAAAAAGCGCTCGAAGCAAATAATTTTTCTTCAGGTTTTTTAAAAGAATATGATAAAGAATTGTATAAAAAGTTGTGGGCGGAATTAAAACTCAGCCATTACCTGCAAATACTTACCAGCAAGCCATGGCTTTTTAATTTTGTAATAGGCAAAGCCAGCCGCAGCAAAGAAATGAGGGAAACTATAAGTTGTATGTTTGACAATGTTGATATCAGGAAAAAGTTTGCCAGCCCGCTGTTTTACTTAAGGATACTTTTTAACAAGTAGCCGTCCCGGCAAGCCTGTTACTTGCCCTGATAAGATTATTCACAGCGTTTACTTTTATACATTTGGAGTATAAACAATTCCTGCTATGCCCACCAACATTATCTTTCTCATCCTGCCTCAAATGCACTTGCTTGATTTAGCCGGCCCAGACCAGGTTTTTCATGAATCAATAGGCTATGGCGCTGATATAAAATTGAGTTATTGTTCTTATGAAAACAATATTTCTACATCAACCAACATCCCATTTGGCAGGCTTAACCATTTTACTGAAATAAAAACAAAGCCAGGCGATTATATTTTTATTCCCGGTGCCAATGTGTCTTTCCTTCTGTCAAAAAAACTGAAAGAACAAAAAGCATTGTTCAAATGGGTAGTGGATTGTTACAATAATGGGGCTGTGGTTTGTTCTGTTTGTACAGGTGCATTTTTTTTGGCGCAAACCGGTTTGCTTAATGGGCGTGAGTGCACTACACATTGGAAACGAACAAAAGAATTGCAGGAGAAATTCCCGGCAGTGGATGTAGTGGAGAATATCTTGTTTACAGAAGCGGAAAGGGTATTTACCAGTGCCGGTGTTACTGCGGGCATTGATATGGCTTTATATATTTTAGGCAAATTGAAAGATGATAATTTTTCTTATAAAGTAGCCAGAGAATTAGTAATATACGTACGGCGGCAAGGCAATGAAGCACAGCAAAGTATTTTTATGAACTACCGAAACCATATTCATTCCGGCGTACACAATGTACAGGATTATATACAGGAAAACATTTCATCAAAGCTAACACTCAATGA
>CAYRRL010000187.1:0-6201 GCA_964426665.1 uncultured Ferruginibacter sp.
AAAATACCGGCTCCGGCAGCAGGGTAAGAAACCTGATAAGTTTTGTCACAAATCCCATCCATGTATATGCCTGGCTCAAGGCTTTCGTAAGCCAGGCCAATTATTCTTACGGGCTCTTTCATCCCTTCCCTGATAGCACGTATTACTGCAACGCCGGGGCCGGGGCTGTCAATAGCGTTCAGGCCGGTGACAGCAATGGTTACAGGTTTTTGGGCCATAAATTTCTTATAGTGCTGTTTAATTATTCAACAAATTGTTTTCTTTCAATAAATTCATAAACTCATCTACATCTTTTTCAAGTGTAAGCTTATCAATATCGTATTTGTCAAAAAGTTTTTTTTTAATATCGTTTAATGAATTGCCTTCTTTCATTAAATTAATGATATCGGCAGCTACCGGGTTGCTGCTAAAACTGTCGCCGGTGGCCGGGTTAAATACAAAACCAAATTCATTGGTGGCAATATTTTTTTTAATCATAACAGGCAGTTTTAGCAAATAGTAAAGTTGCGGAGTAGAATATGGCAAAATAGTTTTGGCGTTGACCGAAAAGTTTCAGCAAGGTTTAATTGCCTTTTTATTTTTTTCTTAGGTGCAGTTTTTAATAAAACCGTTGCTTCACCCATACAAAATCGTCATACAAAACATCATTTTTTAAAATCCCTTTTCTACGTACACTTTCTAAATAAAATCCATTTTTTTCCAGCACACGCATGCTGGCTTTGTTGTAATCAAACACTTCGGCGACAATCCTGTTTATAGCAAAATTTTCAAAAACATAGTTGGCCATTAAGCCAACCGCAATGGTGGCAATGCCCTGGTGCCAAAATGGCTCGGCAACCCAATAACCCAATTCTACATTCATAGCATACACATCGCTCATTAAATTTATGCCTATGCCGCCAACAATTTCCCCTTCGTTGTCAATTGCAAAATTTTGTATTGGTATTATCCCGGTTTGTGCTGCAATAAATTTTTCGGCATCTTCTAAAGAATAAGGGTGTGGGATATAATTCCTGAGGTTATTCCAAATATTTCTGTTGTTGAAATATAAAGCAAGGGTTTCTTTATCATTTATTGACCATGGGCGAAGCGATATATACATACTGAAATAATTTAAAACAAAAGCGGCAAAGCTGTTTAATCAAAACAACTTTGCCGCAGAAGTATTTTTATGTTTTTATCATACCGGCTACGCCAGGTTTATTTAAAACTTAACGCCAATCTTGGCAAAATACATAGCACCGCCCATGCCCATTTGCACAGCGTCCCACATGGTGCCGGTTTCTGTCCAGCCGCCATCGTGGTGGTTGGGGTACACGTCAAAGATATTGGCGCCGCCAACTGTGATGTTTATTCTGTCGCTTGCTTCGTAACTAAAGGAAAGATCAGTGGTGGTTTTTGCTTTGTACACATCAGTAACAATTTGGAGCCACAAAGCATTGTCGCCTGCCGCCAGTGCATTATCGGCAATATCGCCATCGCCTGTAGCCCTGTAGTTCACAATTTTCACGCCTGCAAAATTGGTAAAGCGCAGGTTGGCAGAAAGCTTGTTGATTTTATATTCCAGCGCAAAGCTGATTTTATGTGGCGGGGCAGAAGCCTGAAGGAAATATTTTTCCCTGATGCCAAAGTATATGTCTTCTTTTCCCTTAAGCGATGGTATGGTGGTTATAGAGCCGATTTTTAAGCTGTTGAAATTGGCAGCAAAAGTATAATTCAGTTTTCCGTGCCCAAGCCTGTGTGTATAAGTGGCAATTACATCAAGCCCCTTGGTGTTTGTGTTAACAGCATTGGTAAAAAATTTGGCCGACTTGGCGCCGAGGCTTGCAATGGTTGGGCCAATCACATCGTCATCCTGGCCAAATGCGCCGGTAAGCACAATCCTGTTTTTTATTTTTACAATATAGCCATCAACTGTAACTGACAAATTGCGGATAGGCTTTGCGGTAAAACCAAAACTGAGATTAGTAGATGTTTCCTGCTTCAATGCCGGAAGGCCTATGGCTTTAGCCAACGGGCCTGTACTGGGGGAATACACTTCATTAAATATGTTGCCATTAATAGCATTGGAAATAGTTTGGCTGTAATATACCTGCGGCAGTGATGGCGCCCTGAAGCCTGTACTTACCGAACCACGAATAATTACTTTGTCTGTTACTTTTACCCTGCTTGCCAATTTCCAGTTGCCTGTCCATCCAAAATCATTGTACCTCTCAGCCCTTATTGCGCCGCTGAACATCCAGTGTTTGTTTACATCCAGTTCGGCATCAGCATAAGTGCCCCAGTTTACTCTTTGGGCATTCGTTTCGTCTGTAGGCTGAAAGCCGGGGAAGCCTTGTGCGCCTGCTTGTAAATCGGGCAATACTTCATATGCTTTATAAGAGCCGATTTCGCCTGCAAATATCCTGTAGCGGTCAAGGCGTACTTCTGTGCCTGCAGCAATGTTGAGGCCATCCAAAACTTTCAACTGACTGTTAAGGTGTGCGCCAAATACATTTTGCGATAATTGAAAGCCGCCGCATTTAAAAGTTGTTTTTTGCCTCGGGTCTGTTCCCAATGTTGCATTCAATGAATTGGAAACATCATAATCCATTTTATTGGTTCCCATCGAAGCGCCAATATCAGCATTCCATGCGCCTAATTTTGTTTTGATGCCAAAAGCTACAGAGCGATCATCTATTTTGGAGCCTATTAATGGGTCGAAGCCATCTGGATAATTCAATACATTCCTGTCATCATCCGCTGCCCTTGTGTATGCAAATGCTGAAGCCTTGCGGTGGGTGATGCCGCCAAATGCATAAAAACTTGTGCTGCCTTTTATTGGCAAACCGGCATTAAAAAACAAACCATAATTGTCAAGGCTTGCATCGCCTGCTTTTCTGCGGATGCTGCCGCCATACAATGGCTCGTATGTGGGCCTGTATGTTTTGTTTCTTTTTAAATAATCGGCAGTAACATTGATAAAGCCATTGTTCTTTAAAGCAAAACCGTAGTTAACATTGGCATTTGCAGTAAGCCCGTCTGAATGGCTGCTCAGCACTTTTCCTTTATCAGATTTTAATGAACCGCCATAGCCAGTGATAAATTCACTGACAGCTACATTAGCAACGCCTTTGCCCGATCCTGATTTCAATACGATATTGATAACGCCTGCTATGGCATCAGAGCCATATTGTGCAGCAGCACCGTCCCTTAATATTTCAATTCTTTCAATTGCAGCCGCAGGTATTGAGTTTAAATCGGTGCCGGAGTTGCCACGGCCACGGCTGCCAAAAATATTTATCAGTGCACTTTGATGGCGGCGTTTGCCATTTATTAAAACTAAAGTTTGGTCTGGCCCAAGCCCTCTTAATGAGGCTGGGTCAATATGGTCTGCGCCATCGCAGCCGCTTTGCCTGTTGCTGTTGAATGAAGGGGCAACATATTGAAGTATCTGGTTCAGGTCAACCTGGCCTACAGCGTTTGCTACTTTTGAGATAGGGATAATGTCAATGGGCACGGCTGTTTCTGTGGCAGAGCGCTTTAGGCTTCTTGTGCCTACAATTTCCACAGCGCCCAGCAAAATAGTGGAATTGCTCATAGTCACATCGGCAAAACCACCGCTTGTAAGCACTTCCTGTTGTGTAAGGCCTGCGCCGCTTAATAAAAGCGTTGCGTTTTCGCTGCTTACATTAAGGCTGTAATTGCCTTCCCTGTCAGTAGTGGCGCCGCTATTGCCCCCTTTCTCTTTCACGCTCACGCCTTCTATTGGCTGGCCATTGCGGTCTGTTACTTTTCCTTTGATAGTTGTTTGTGCAGAAGCGCACAAAACACAAATCATCATAGCTGCAAAGCTGATGAACAATTTTCTCATGGTTATCAGTTTAGTTTTTTGTAGCGGCTAATTTAGCGATTAAAATGATATTAGGTTTTTGCCGGCGAAAGAGCGTATGAAAACCTGCTTAAAAACGCATACTTGTTTTGTTCCTTTTTACATCCCTTGCCACTTAGCTTCTTTGCCAATTACTATTCCCTGCCCGGGTATTGCTTCAATGCTTCTTCCAGGCAGTCCATTGCTTTGTTGATGCTGTCTGCATTCAATACATACGCAAGCCTTACTTCTTTTTTGCCAAGGCCGGGCGTGCTGTAAAAACCTGTTGCAGGGGCAAGCATCACTGTTTGGTTGTTATGAGAAAATGATTCAAGCAGCCATTGGCAAAATTTGTCTGCATCGTCAATGGGCAGTTTTGCCATGGCATAAAATGCCCCGCCTGGGTTGGGGCAAAACACGCCTTCCATTGCATTGAGCCTTTTTACAATGGTATCCCTTCTTTTTTTGTACTCTGCTTTTGTGTCATTAAAATAATCAGCAGGCAAATCAACTGCCGCTTCGCCCAGTATCTGGGCAAAACTTGGCGGGCTTAGCCTTGCCTGCGCAAATTTCATGGCAGCGTTTATTAGCTCTTTGTTCTTTGTAACAAATGCGCCAATCCTCCCGCCGCAGGCACTGTACCGTTTGCTAATGGTGTCCATCAGCACAACATGCTCATCCACTCCTGTTAAGTGCATAGCGCTGGTATGGGCGCCTTCATAGCAAAACTCACGGTAGGCTTCATCTGCAAATAAAAACAGCTTGTGCTTAATAATAATTTTTTTCAGTACTTCCATTTCCTCTTTGCTGTATAGATAGCCGGTTGGGTTATTGGGGTTGCAAATAACAATGGCTTTTGTTTTAGGCGTAATAGCCTTTTCAAAATCATCAATTGGCGGCAATGCAAAACCACTTTCTATAGATGATGTTATTGGCTTTACCACTACGCCTGCTTCCACAGCAAACCCATTGTAGTTGGCATAAAAAGGCTCAGGTATTATCACTTCGTCGCCTGCGTCCATGCATGCCATAAACCCAAATAGTATGGCTTCGCTGCCGCCGGTGGTAATAATGATTTGTTCTGGATTTACATTGATGCCAACATGCCTGTAGTATTCCACTAATTTTTTCCGGTAGCTTTCGTTGCCTGCACTGTGGCTGTATTCAAGCACTTTAAAATCGCTTTTTCTTACGGCATCAAGAATTGTTTCTGGTGTGGCAATATCGGGCTGGCCAATATTAAGATGGTAAACTTTGGTGCCTTTCTTTTTTGCAGCTTCTGCAAAGGGCACCAGTTTCCTGATAGGCGAGGGTGGCATATTAATGCCACGGTTACTGATGTTAAGCATGGAACAAATATAGGCAGCGGTTCTTTTAAATGCAAAGCCGGGGCCCATACCTGGTTTTTTGCTAATGGGAAACAGTGGGCAAAAAATATTTTGTGTAAAACATACACATTTCAATTTTTTTTCTATTTTTGGCTCCGATTGCAAAGAAAATTGCTTGCCGCCACCTTATCTAAAACGTTTCTTTCATTTCCGGCTCTGTTAATTAATGCTGTTTATTTCATTTGTAAGTAAGCTGCGTTGTATTATTAATTGAACAGTTTAATTACTTATTTGTAACACCAAATGGTTTGTTACTGCCGGTATTATTATTAAATGCTTGCGTATGAAAAATTCTTTTACAGGGGTTCACCCTTTATATTTTATTTCTCAATATTTTATCAAACTAAAAGCAACATCGATGAAAAAACGATTACTTCTGCCAGGAATGTTGGTATGTACATTCCTTCTTCAAACCAGTTTTGGGCAGTGCCCAAGCGACAATGGTGGTGCCGCTGCATACAGCGGGGGCGGCAACTATAATGGTTTGAATGCCGGAACAGGTTTCGGCAACTTTTCTGTTTCACCTTCTTCCAACGGGGGAACTTCTGGGGCATTTATTGGAGCATCAAATGGTAATGGCGACGGGTCTGGAGGAACAGGCATTGGCTCTTCCTGCTGGGCGCTTTACGCTAATAGCGGCAATACTGCTGCGGCGGTAAGGCCATTTAGCAGCCCGCTAAACCCAGGCGCTACTTTAAGTTTTGGGTTCGATAACGGTTTTATTGATAATGGCGGCACTGTTGGTTTCGGCATTCAAAACAGCTCGGGCCAAAACCTTGTGGAGTATTACTATATAGGCGGAGATGGTGTGAATGCCTACAAAAAAAATGATAATGGTGGCCAGGCTAACGGCAGTTTAGGTTTCACCGATGATGGTTTAACAGTTGTGTTTACAAGGACAGGAGCAAGCACTTATTCTTTGTCTGTTACACAGCTTTCAGGCGGGTCAGAGAATCTTTCTGG
>CAYRRL010000188.1:0-6180 GCA_964426665.1 uncultured Ferruginibacter sp.
CAACATCCAATTCCCTTAATCTCCTGATCAGGCTATCGGGCGCTTTATCAATTGTTGCTTCAGGCACACCTGATGCTGCTACCTCATTAATCTTGTTGCCGTCTTGCAATGCCATCAAATAAGGCTTTATTTTTTCAGGCTGGTTTAAGTCTGCCACTTTTTTTTGATAATCCGCACCGGACGAAACCCACCAATTCAATAATTCAATCTCCGCTTTTGTTAGTTGTGTTTTTTGTTTAGGCGGCATATGGCCTTCATTATCCAATGGCAACAATAATCTTTTTATTAATTCGCTCTGGCCGGCATCGCCTGCAACAATTATTTTTCCATCTTCACCCCCCTTGTCGATAAAAGAAGGATCGTCCAATCTTAATTTCCCTTTTTGTTTATTAGGCCCGTGGCAACCGTAACACTTTGATTGAAGTACTGGCTGTACAATGCCGTTGTACGCCACCGCCTGCTGTACATCAGGTATTGGCTTAGTTGCAATACTTTTTTGTACAGGTGAAGAAAAGCCCTCTGTAAGATAGCCTTCCCCATGTGTAAGTGAACCGCCTAAATGCCCTGTAACAATGATAAACAATGCTATTAATGGCATCGCCCATTTAACCAGTGCAGAGTTTTTAACCAGCAAAAAATATGCAAGCGCAGATACAAGAGCAACGCCAACCCCAAACCATTGATGTTTACTTACCAAGCCTTCTTCATAACCTCCTTGTGATGACAATATCCAACCACTGATACAGGAAACAATAGCCGCAACCATTCCAAGCAATAATGAATATTTAACAGCGGGCTGCAATGCTTCAAATTTCTTTCTATATGCCAGCAGGTGAAAAAAAACTGCTATCAGCAAAATACCAATAGGCAAATGCACCAGCACAGGATGGAACCTGCCGATAATTTCTGTTATGGTTAAAAATGTGGCCATTTATTTTTTTTTAGTTATACCCAGCCAGGCTTCGGTACCCAACCGGGTTAGGCGCCATAACGCTTTCTCAACAATTGCATCATGTACACATTTATCTCCCACTGGTTGCCCAATGGCTGCAATGTGTAAGGCAGTGTTTGCATATACAATGGCGGCCCAAACTCAGTCAAAAAAGTTATTCTTTGACCTGTTTTCTTTTTTCTTTCCACCACTTTATCCCACCAGGCAAAGTGTGCATCCACCGCATATTTCCATTCCGGTGCCCGTGGGTCTGCCACTTGCGGCCCTTCCTGGTAGCCAACCCTTGCATGGATGTGTTCTGTTCTTTCTAATGCGGCAGTAACTGTTTGCTGCTGGTTTTCTAATAAACTTTCATGCACATTGCACCAATGAGAAATATCTAATGTCAATTTTAGTTCAGGATATTTTTTGATGAACTCATTTGTTATATGTGCTGCAAACATTATTCTTCCCCGGTGCGTTTCATGATAGATGGGAATGCCTGTTTCTTTTGATAAAGCAGTGGCATGTTCAACCAATTTTCTATTATCGTCAAAACTGAAATAGTCCCTGCCCGAATGCAGGTTGATATATATTGGTTTTTGAATTTTTTGTTTTGAGAATGCCTCAACTGTTTTTTTGAAAGTTGCTGCATGCTCTGCATAAGTTCCTTCATCGGCTCCCCAGATAATAGCCAAATCAAGATTATACTTTTTTACTGCCTCAAACATCTCCTGTTGTTCTTTCTCTGTGCCTGGCCACCAGTTTTCAATACCGTCGTAACCTTCTTTTTTTGCTTTTGCACAAAAAGCATCCATGCTTCCGTCAAAGCCCCAGTTGGTAGCTAATATTTTTAATTCATAACCGGCTATAGGCTTACTGCTAAATTGTGGTTCAGTTGCAAAACTTTCCAATGAAGACAATATTGCTCCTGTGGCAGCGGTGCCAGTTAGTTGCAGGAAATTTCGTCTGTTTTGTTTCATAAAATTTTAAAATAAAAAAAATTAGCCTCTGCCGAACCCCTTCAGGGTTTTCAACCGCTGACGGAGTTCTCAGGCATTTTCAGTATTTGCTTTTCAAATTATATTTCCCAGCGCCTTGCTCACTCACATACTTTGACCTGTTAGCCCCTGTATTTTTTAGCTTATTTTCATTAAAATACTTTGCCATAATTTCAACATCCACAGGATATTCAACCACTTCAAACTCTGCAATAAAATTTGCTTTTGCTTTTAAAAAGTTAGCAAGCCAGTCTTCCCATTTATCATCGAGTTTTTTTCTGTCATCAGCATGCTTCAGCAAAAGTTCATAATTGTTTTTATCATAAAATGCCAAAAATACAATTGTGCTCATAGCCAAATTGGGATGTTTATTATGCCAATATATCATGTATCACTTTCCCACTCACATCCGTCAACCTGAACGGCCGGCCCTGCGACTGATACGTAAACTTCTCATGATCGAAGCCAAGCAAATGCAAAATGGTTGCCTGTATATCGAATACTTCTGTTTTGCCACTCACAATACTGTAGCCAATTTCATCCGTTGCGCCATAAGTAATACCGCCTTTTACACCGCCGCCCGCCATCCACATGCTAAAAGCTTCGCCATGGTGGTCACGCCCTTTAAATGGCATTGTCTTCCCTTCCCTGTTTTCCTGCATCGGCGTACGGCCAAACTCTGCGCCCCACACTACCAATGTTTCATCCAACAAACCACGCTGCTTCAAGTCAAGCAGCAAAGCAGTTATCGGTTTATCAACACTGCGGCATTTGTTTATTAACCCAACTTCAATCGCTGCTCCTGCACTATCGCCATGCGTATCCCAGCCCCAATCAAACAACTGTACAAAGCGCACGCCTTTCTCCACTAATTTTCTTGCCAGCAATACATTGTTGGCAAATCTACCTTCGCCGGGTTTTGCTCCATACATATCCAAAACATGCTGTGGCTCATCGTCAATATTCATCACACCGGGAACAGATACCTGCATTTTGTACGCCATCTCGTATTGTGAAATACGTGATAAAATTTCTGGGTCTTTGTATTCGTTGTACTGTTCTTTATTGATATTGTTGATGGCATCAATAGATGCTTTGCGCAAATCCCTGTTCATTCCACCCGGGTCTTTTATAAACAGCACGGGGTCGCCTTTGCTGCGGCATTGCACACCCTGATAAACACTCGGTAAAAAGCCACTGCCCCATACACTCTTGCCTGCATCAGGATTATTTCCGCCGGAAGTAAGCACCACAAAGCCGGGCAAGTCTTTATTTTCCGAGCCTAAACCATACGTTACCCAACTGCCAAGACTGGGCCTGCCTTGCCTTGCGCTGCCGCTGTGCATGAGCAATTGTGCTGGCGCATGGTTAAACTGGTCAGTTGTTACTGCATGCAGCATGGTTATTTCATCGGCAACAGTTGATAAATGCGGCAGGTTATCGCTTAGCCATAAACCGCTTTGGCCATGTTGCTTAAAATTTGCCTGCGGCCCCAACATTTTCGGGACACCTCTTATAAACGCAAACCTCTTTCCTTCCAATAAAGATTGCGGGCAATCCAATCCATCCAGCTTTGCTAAATCAGGTTTATAACTGAACAACTCAAACTGAGAGGGCGCCCCAGCCATATGAATAAATATCACAGACCTTGCCCTGCCCGGAAACATTGGCGGGCGTGGCGCCAAAGGGTTGGCAGCATCAAAAAAGCTACTTGCTAACTGGGATGAAGAGCCGGTTCGCCCACAACCCAACAGGCTCCCCAATGCCAATGCCCCAAGCCCCATTGCACTTTCTTTTATAAAGTGGCGGCGGGTATAATGTTCCAGCATTTTGTTTTTTGCCTCATGCTGCAACCTCCAGTTATATAATTCGTTTTTTATCATTTACTTTCTATAATTAAAGCAAACTTCAATTCTTGTTTAGCCACTCGTCCAAATTCATCATGGCATTTGCCACTACTATCATGGCTGCTGTTTCCGGCACTGCCTCTTTTTCTTTTGTGCCGATCATTTTTGCAGCAGCATTTTTATCGTTGCTGTATTGTGTTAATGCCGTTTCATATAAGTTCATCAATGCCTGTAACCTTTTTTTATCAATCGATTTATAGAACATTGTTTCATACCCCTTTTCAATTTGCTTTGCCGCATTTTTATTACCGCTTTTCTGCATATTGATGGCAAATTGTTTTGCCAGTATTAAAAATGCAGAATCATTCAAACTGTTAAGTGCCTGCAATGGGGTGTTCGTTCTTATACGCCTTGTAATACAAACTTCCCTGCTGCCGCCATCAAAATTTATCATGGATGGATAAGGTGCAGTACGTTTCCAATAAGTATAAACAGCACGCCTGTACTGGTTGCTGTCCTTCGCTGTTTCCCATTTTGCATCGTTGTAAGGAGATAGCCAAATCCCCTCAGGTTGCCACGGCATTACACTTTTGCCGTACATTTTTTTATTAAGCAGCTTGCTAACAGATAATGCCTGGTCTCTCAATACTTCGCCGCTCAATCTTATTCTTGATTGCCTTGCCAGTAAAATATTATTTGGGTCTTTTTGAATTAACTGAGGTGTGGTTTTGCTTGACTGGCAATAAGTGGCAGACGAAACAATTTCTTTCAATAATTTTTTAATGCTCCAGTTGTATTCGTTCATAAACTTCCACGACAAATAATCAAGGAGTTCTTTATTTGCAGGCGGCATGCCTTGTGTCCCGAGGTCTTCTAATGTTTCTGCAAGACCGGTTCCAAATAGTTGTTCCCATAAGCGGTTCACCATTGTTCTTGCTGTGAGTGGGTTTTTTTTATCTGTCAACCACATTGCCAAGCCTAAACGATTAGCTGGTGCATCCGCCGGCATCGCATTCATTATATGTGGCACTCCCGGTTGTACCAATTTTGTTTGTACTAACCAGTTGCCTCTTTCAAACAAATAAGATTGCCGGTGTTGCTCTTCATTGCTTTCCACCATTACAGGGATTGTTTCCGGCTCTGCTGCCAATAATTCAGTAAACTTCTTTTTATAAAGTGCCTGTTCATTTGTCCCCTGGCCGGGAAAAGATGGGGCAAATGCAAACCAGTCGAACAATATACCCGGCATAGTGCTTTTTAATGTTGGGCTGTAATAACGGAAATATAAATTGTGCCTGCCCGCAATAACAGGCAAATCCTCTAACTCGATTTTCCATTTATCGCCACACTTACGCAACTGGATTGTATTGAGCAATTGCCCATTGAGGCTATCGAGATGGATATAAAACTTTGCATCTGCCTGCTGGTTAAAATACCTGAACACTAATTGCCTCTTGTTATTCAATACGATACCAGGCAACCTGCATGTACCATTGTTATCTAAAGAAGCATAGAGATTTACAAACAGGATTCCGTTTTTATATTCATCGCAACGGAGGGAATTGACAGCAGGTTGCATTGTCCTCATAAACTGCCAGTACCATTTACTATCATGCTCATTTGCATTCTTTACAAACCAATTTTTCAGGCTTTCCCAATCCGTACTGTCTTTCCCTTCATAAATTCTCAGTAATGGGTAATCAATTTCTGTATCTTCATCACGGGTGTTATTGAAGAAGGCCATGAACTTATAATACTCTTCATTTTTAAAAGGGTCGTATGGATGGCTATGGCATTGCACACAATTAAATGTAGTGCCCATTAAAGCACTCCATGTGGTATTCACCCTGTCAATTACTGCGGCTGTCCTGAACTCCTCGTTATCAGTACCGCCTTCATCATTGGTTAAACTGTTGCGGTGAAAAGCTGTGGCTATATATTTATCGTCATCAGCGCCGGGCATTAAGTCACCTGCAATTTGCTCTGTTAAAAAATCGTTGTATGGCTTATCTGTATTAAATGCTTTTATCAGCCAGTCACGGTAGCGCCAGATAGTACGTGGCCTGTCTGCTTCATAACCCTTGGTGTCTGCATAGCGTGACAGGTCCAGCCAAAGAGTTGCCCATCTTTCGCCGTAAGCAGGGGATGCCAGCAAATCATCAACCAAATTATCGTATGCCTTTGCTGAATTATCATGCAAAAATTTTTGTACAACCGTTTCATCCGGGGGCATGCCTGTCAAATCAAGGCTTATTCTTCTTAACAGCGTTGGTTTATCTGCTAATGATGAAGGCTCTAATTTTTCTTCCTGCAATTTTTTAAAAATAAATTGGTCAACATCATTTTTTATCCACCCGATAGCTATCGGGCCGTTTTTTTAAGCAGGCACATTGGGTTTTTT
>CAYRRL010000189.1:0-6178 GCA_964426665.1 uncultured Ferruginibacter sp.
ATAAGCAATATAACAGATATGTGTAACCAAAAAGCAAACCAGTCCCATTACAAAGAACAATGCCCCTTTGCTTTCAAGCATTAACAGAACGTCGCCCGCCCATGAAAAAAGCAAGCCGGTTGCTATAAGCGCCCTGCCTTGCAGTGCGGCCTTGTTACAAAACAAAAACAGCAGCAATGCAGGCGCCAGCATAGGTTTTATAATGTAAATCAGAGTATTGCATGTTTCTGTTGAAACAGTGGCAGCTATCGAAAGCGCTACAAATGTGTATGGCAATGTTTTTTTGCTCAAAAAAAACCAACAATTCAAATGAAGCGGCAAGAATTGCAGGGGGCATCAAAAATAAGCAATTACAGAAGGATTAAAACAAGGCAAAAGACTGTTTCTCTTCGTAATTAACCGGGAAACTGATAAACACATTCGCTTTGCCAACTTTTACGCTGCCGGTTAATTTTACCATCACTTCATTTTTCGACAACAGGCTAAGGCCGTTTTTAAAAAGGTTCCGCATGTCAACATCAATATGTATGGGTATGCTGAATTCTTCTTTGCGTGGTATGGTAACCTGGTATTCCTGCGATGTATGGCCAAGGTAAACGTTGTTGATATACACATCAAGATCAGTACGTTTCAACTGCAGCCCGTAATTGTTTGGGTTAAAATACACCAGGCCCATTTTTACAGCAGAGGATGAAAAACCTAATTTCTCCACGGTAAAATTCCTGGCTTCACGGTATTCAAGCGCTTTAGGAGGGGCGCAGCAAAGCAGCATGCATGAAGCACATGCTATAAGCAAAACAGCGAAAATAATTTTTGAAATGCGCATTGCCGGTATCAAGTGGCTGCAAAGTAAAATGAATTACGCAGTTTAGCGGACAAGGAAATACAAAGCCATGCTAAATTTTATTCAAGCGGCGTATTAAGTGTTGTCATAGAAACTTTGCAATCAGAGTTTGACAGTACTGCTTCTAAAAGAAGCCTGTAATATTGAGGCTCTTTAGGCACTGTAAGCGTAAGCGTGCTGCCTTCGCCTGCTTTCTTTATAAACATGGTATTGTTGTACTGGTCTACCCTTACCAGGTACCATTCAAACCATACATCCTTTATTTTTTTATCGTACAGTTTCCATTGCGTCGTGTCTTGCCTGTACATTACCTGGTATTTCAATTCAGTGTTTTCCCTTGTTGTTTTAGCCGGCTTCAATATTTTCACGTCAGGTATTTGAGGCTCCTGTAATTTTTTGCCAGCCCACATTCCTGCTACTTTGTAGTAATGGTTTTTCCTTCTGCCTTCAAGGTCAAGTATGCCATTAAGCGAAATATAATCTGTGTTTTCTATATCCTGCCATGCAGGCACAAAGCCGCTTCGCTTTATTGCCGGCAAAGAATCCCATAACTCAACCGGCACTTTGCCCCAGGCCATTTTGCCGGTGATGGGGCTTTTAAGCCCAGCCTTGTTTTTTAAGGTGGCAGTAAGTAAATACTTATCAATTACCGGTACATGTTCTTCATAAAATTGCAGCCGCTTCTTTCCGTTCGCATCCCAGTTTAAATCGGTAATAATAGGGCGCCTGCTGTCAATGGCCCTGATGCTTTTGCAAAGGTTGTTCAGCCAGTTGATGTATTTATTGCGGTAATAAAAATAATCGGGCCGGTATGTTTGGTTTTCCAAATTGTACAAAACATCAGTGCCAAGGTTCCATGCAATGATGTTTGTTTTATTGGCATTGTTCCTTACCACGCCGAGTATTTTTTCCTTTTCCTTTTCCATTGCCTTGTCGTCTTCAAGTTCGCTTGCGCCGATATTAGTAGCAAAGCGGGCTATTTGCTTTATCTCATATTTCCTCAGCAGTTCATCAATTACATCGTCATAAAAACCCGGCATTGACCTTTCTACAGTGTTGATGCCAATGTATTTCATGGCACGTATATCAAAGTCAAGGCTGCGCTTTGTCATAGTATGCCTGTTGCGGAACCAAAAAAAGCCCTTGTCATAAACTATTGCCCTCATTGTATCTGGCAGGGCGTATTGGCGTGAAGGGCCAGAAGGAGCAACAAGCTGCACAGGCGGTATATCTCTTTCAAAATTGCTCTTGCCTCTTTTGTTGAAAATAGCTGCAAACGATACGGGTGTTTCTTTTTTTATGACAACAGCCCGTATTTCTTTAAAAGCTGTGTCAATATTGTTTTCAGCGGCAGCCCACCATGCTTTTTTATTGTTGGCTGCTGTTGATGCAGAAGTTATCATTACAGGTATTCCATAATTAAACAAAGTAAGCTTATGATAAGGTTGGTAAAGCGAATAAAAACCCTGGTTGCCTGAGCTGATGTCTTCTTTTATGCTATCGGCAATGCTTGTACCAAGCCAGTCGGCATAATACGAGCCCGGGAAATAATCTGGCGAAGAAGTTGTGTTCCATGCCTGCCATACCCATACTGCTTTGGCAACGCCTGCACTTTCAAATACCTTATATACGTGGCGCCATGCAGCAATAAAATTTTCAGGCGATGCCTTATCGGGCGTGTTTGCTTCGTTTGGCAGCAAAAATGGCTTTATAAAAAGTGGTTTATCGAGCAGGGCAACTTGTTTTGCAAACGACAAAAGCGGGCCATCATGCCTGCCCTCTGTTATTTCAAGCATCAGCTTATCAGTTGCGCTGTCCGGGATATTATTTTTTTCTAACGGTGCCCATTCAATAAGCGGCAATGCGTTTTTCTTGTAAATATCCTCAACAGTTTTTATTGGCAAATATGTGTTGCCGGAAGAGTCGGGGGCAATACGCAATGCGATAATGGACGCATCCGCAGCAAGCGCCTGTTCCAACCCACTGTTGCCGGCATCCGGGGATACGCCTTTATAAAACACATCCAGCCCCGGCAAAGGCTTAGGCAAAAATGTAGGCAGCTTTGTCATTTGCCGGTAACCAAAAATAAAAACCGTAACTACTATTACTGACAATGGCACTGAGTATTTGCGCAGAAAACCATGTGTTTGAATAATAAGCCATGTTTTTTTTCTTATCCTCATAGCCAAATCGGTTGCCTTGCTTTGTTGTGGCGCATAGCCGGATATTGCAAAAAAGATAACCATAAATGCTACCTGCATAGCAGCCAGCACAGCCATGAAAGTAGTGTAGGGGTTGTAGTTGTAAACAAAGCCATATACAATGGCCACAACAGAAACTGCAGCTATGCACAAGTTGGGAATGCTTAGGATAAATGGCAAAGGGTCGCTGTCGTTTTTTGGGGTTGGTATATAGGGTACCTTTTTACGCAGCAGCGTATAAATAAAACCAATGGAATGCACCCACCATGCGCCTATTTGCAATATGCCGCCTACGATATGAAAGCCACGTTCATTTTCCTCAGCTACCCATTTTTGCACATAGTGCCTTACAAGCACGCTCATAGCCAGCATGGGGAAAGATGCCATCGCAAAGCCGATAACATCCATCTTTAGAGGGATATAACCGGTAAACAGGGAAATAACCGGTATCAAAAAATTGATAAAGAAAATAATGCCCGACAAGTAATGAAATGGGAGCAGGAAATAATGTATTCGCTGGCGCCATGTGAATTTGGGAAAAAGCCTTGGGTAAGTGGCCAGCAACAATTCCCATGTGCCACGTGACCATTTCAATTGCTGCTTGAAATATGATGACATGGTTGCAGGCACAAGCCCCCTTGTGAGTATTGAAGGCAGGTAAACTGATTTCCATCCTTTGGCATGCATTTGCATTGCAGTATGCATATCTTCAGAAAGGCCGGCTGCATGGCCGCCAATAGAATCGAGCGCTGCCCTCCTGAAAGTACAGTTGGCGCCAATGGCCTGCACTGTGCCGTAAGTATTCATGCACATCATCATAGGGCCATAAAACTGGTAGGTTTGCTGTGCGGCCCCTTTTGCCACCATGCTTTCACGCTGGTTGTAGTATGCCTGCACAATTTGCACATAGCCTACATTTGGGTCTTCAAAATAACCAACCACGGCGTCTAAAAAATCAGGCGCAGGTATATGGTCAGGATCCATTACCACGCACAGTTCTCCGGTAGCCTGCTTCAATGCATTATTAATATTGCCTGCTTTTGCATTCACTTTTACAGTACGTGTCACATGCTTTACCCCAAGGTGTTGGCACAAGGCTTTTACATCGGGGTCATCGGCCTCGTCGCAGCAATAGGTGGTATGTGGGTACTTCATTGCCTGCATGGCCGTAAGCGTTTGTTCGAGCATGTCAAAAGGCTCGCCCGCACAATATGTGGTAAA
Organism: uncultured Ferruginibacter sp.; assembly: GCA_964426665.1. GTDB lineage: Bacteria > Bacteroidota > Bacteroidia > Chitinophagales > Chitinophagaceae > Ferruginibacter. The sequence continues at coordinate 4,267 of CAYRRL010000189.1, forward strand.
CACATCTACAGTGTAAATTTTTGTTGGTGCAGGCCTTGGTGTTACTGAAATAGAAAAATAGTGGTACCATTCATGCATGTATTTCAGGCTGTAATAAACCATGGTTATCATCAGCAGTATATACAATGGCTTAAAGCCCATATTGGCGGGCAAAAACATATTGTACAGGAAAAAGCCGGCCGAAAAAAAGCCGATAAAGATCATTGCCCTTAAAGCAATTTTTTCTTTTCGGGAAGGGGGCTGTATCGGTGTTGCTTTAAAGTTCATTGTTTACAACATAAAACGGCGTATTGGCTGTGGTACAATAGCCTTTGTTATTATACACGGTTACAAAAATCCTGTAAGGGCCTTCCTTTTTAGGGCAAATAAACGATGTGTTTTGCATAGTGCTGTCTGCAATAAGCCCATGCTCTGGCCGGGGCCTTTCAAAATATTGCCAGGTGCGGCCCCATGTAAACCAGTCTTCCTTCATTATTTCCCACGAATAGCGCAGGCTGTCTTTTGGCTGCCATCCGGGAATCAGCAAATAGGCTGTATGTTTTGACCCTGGGCTTAAAATAATATTATCTTTTGCGCCGGCACTGTCAATCAGCATGTAGTCTACTTGCGCAGCTTTATGTTTTGTTTTGGCCATATTCCAGCAATCCGCAAGCGATTCTTTTATTTCGTTAGGGCAGCCATTTTCATTATACACGCTGTACCATGTAGGCGTGTATTCATGCCTGCTGCCCCAGTAAAAAGCAAGGGAGCCAAGGAACCGGGGCTCGCTGGTGGGCATGTACGCTTTAAAAAAGTATGAATACTGTTCTGCTTTTTTTGTGCTGGTATTTTCTATTGGGGCGCCCCATACTGTTGTTTGCGCCTCCCAGCCGCCATTGGGGCACCATTCAGATACAAGGTAGGGCCCGTCCCAAAACCATTCCAGCCGGCGTAATTCCCAGCGTATGTCTTTTAGTTTGTTGTAGGTATTGATTGATATAAAATCAATGCCCCGCAATTTCCATCTGATATTAAGAATGTTTTCCTTTTGGTAATTAATGATAGTAGTGGTTACAGGATGGCTTGGGTCCTGTTCATGTATCATGTTTAAAAACCTGTTATAGCCTTTAAAGAAGTGGGATGAATTGGGGGATACTGGCATTATTAATTCGTTGCCCAGCGCCCAGGCCAACAGGGCAGTATGGTTCTTGTATTTATTTACAAGTTTCTTATAATCAGCATATGTTTTCGCAACTTTTTCCCCGTCTTTGTACCAGCTTGTCAGTTCACCGGTAGGCAAATCAAGCCCTGCAATTACGTTGACATTGTTTTTTGCAGCATCCTCAAGTACCTGTTGCAAAGATGCGGTGTCCCACACACACATAGTATTGCCGCCAATAGAAGCCAGTTCAGCTACATGGGAGTGCCCCATTACGCCTTTTACTATAAATGGCTTTCCATCTTTGTAAAAACTGTACCTCCCGTTTACCTTCTTTATTTCTACTTTTTTGTTGCCCTGCCTGCCAGTGGTACCATACCGGCAAGACGCAAGTGCCATAAAAAACAATACCCCTATGCACATTTTTGCGTTATGCACAGCATTAAGGGCAACAGCCCTTAAAACAATCCCACGTTCAGGCTTTGGGGGCATTAGTAAGTGTAGTTTTTCGAAGTATATTTTTTATGAAAATATTGATTTTTAATTAAACGGGGGTTTGCCGTAGTTAGTATATCGGCATCCAATTAAAAAAGGCCCACTGGCCAAATAATACATGCCGCATATTAATACGGTGGCAAGCTACGTTATACAAGCCGGGATTAAAGTGTATCTTAACCTTCATTTTGCAAAATGACATTGCCTGTTTTATTTAGAAAAGCCGCTTGTTTATTTATCCTGTTGATGGGCATACATAGCCATGCTGCAGCCCAGCCA
>CAYRRL010000190.1:0-6159 GCA_964426665.1 uncultured Ferruginibacter sp.
ATGGCTTGATAATTATTTTTATGGCGGCATTTATAGTGTACAGCACCAAAAAAACAATACTGAGTTTACTGCAGGCGGCACATGGACAAAATATGATGGCAGGCATTATGGCAATATTATATGGGCGCAGGTTGCTAATGCCGTGCCAGCCAATTATCGCTGGTACAATTTAACAGCATACAAAAAAGATTTTTCCATGTTTGCCAAATGGGCGCAGCAATTGAATAATAACTGGCAAAGTTTTGTGGATGTGCAATTGAGAAACATCCGCTATAACATCAACGGCTTCCGCAACAATCCCGGCATTACTATCAACAAAAATTTTACGTTCTTTAATCCAAAAGTTGGCGCCACGTATACTAAAGGAAATTGGAAAGGATATGCCAGCTATGCACTCGCCAGCCATGAGCCCAACAGAGACGATTTTGAAAGCAACGCCACCCAGCCAAAGCCCGAAACACTGCATGACTTTGAACTGGGCATTGAAAACAGAAACAGGGACTGGTTTTACAGTGCCAATATTTACTATATGTATTATTATAACCAGTTAGTTTTAGTAGGCAACGTTAATGATGTGGGGGCTTATACAAGAACAAATACCCCCAATAGCTACCGCATGGGCATAGAACTGCAGGGCAGCATTGCTTTGGGCAAATATGTAAACATTGCTGCCAATGCAACTTTTAGCAAAAACAAAATAAAAAACTATACCGAAAAAATTGATGACTATGATATTGGCGGCACAAAAGATAATTTTTACAAATCCCCGGATATTTCATTCTCCCCTTCCGTGGTTGCAGGCGGCAGCATCAATTTTACACCTGCAAAAAACGCAGAAATAAGTTTACTGGGCAAATATGTAAGCAGGCAATACCTTGACAACACCGGCAATAAAGGCCGCAGCCTCAACCCTTACTATTTGCAGGATGCAAGGTTAAGTTACACTACTGAAAAGCTGTTCAAATCAACCAGTATCATTTTACAGTTGAACAATTTGTTCAACAAAAAGTATGAAGCAAACGGTTACACTTTTAGCTATGTGTATGGCGGGGCTGTAACAACTGAAAACTTTTATTTTCCTATGGCGCCGTTTAACTTTATGCTGGGTGTGAATGTAAAGCTGTAAGCCTAACTCTACAATCGGCAGGTACCGCCTGCATATTTGCTTACGCTCACTAAATCCCTTTCCCTAATTTTGGGCCATGCGTAAAACGCTCACCATACTGGTCAGTTCTATGCGGCTTACTTTTCAGGAGCTAAGGGTAAACAAATTACGCACTGCCCTCAGCCTTACCGGCGTAGCATTTGGCATTTTCTGCATTATTGGGGTACTGGCTACCGTGGGCAGCCTTGAGCGGAATATTCAGGACGAAATAAACTCCCTTGGCAGCAATACCATTTATATTGACAAATGGGATTACAGTGGCGGCCCCGACATGCCCTTCTGGAAATACAGGGCACGGCCGGCTATGAAATACGCTGAAGCAAATATGATAGAGCAGCGCAGCGCATTGTCGGAAAAAGTGGCTTTCTTAATGCAAACGGGCAGCAATATCGGCTACAAAGACTATGTTATGCAGGATGCATCGGTATATGGGATTGTTGAAGCCCAATCTGCCATTCAGCCGCTAACTTTTGAGGCTGGCCGTTATATTTCCACTGCCGAATTCAACAGCGGCAGCGCCGTGGGGCTTATTGGCCACGAAATAGCCCAACAACTATATGGCAACGCCGAAAAAGCTATTGGGAAAGACTTTGAGATAAAGGGCAAGCGTGCCATTATTGTAGGCGTGTTAAAAAAAGAAGGGAAAAACTTTGTAGGCTGGAACTATGACAACTGTGCGATGCTGCCTTATAAATTTTGCAGGCAAATTGTGCAAGAAGAAAACAGCAACCCTATTATTATTGTAAAAGGGAAAAGCAATATAGCGCCGAAAGCACTGTTAAGCGAATTAAAGGGCATTATGCGCCAGATACGAAGGCTGCCGCCCATGCAGGAAGACAATTTTTCGCTAAACAGCGTAGAAGCTTTTAGCAAAGAAATCAAGGGGGTGTTCGTTACAGTGAATCTTGTTGGGAGCATCATTGGCATTATCAGTTTAATTGTTGGCATGTTTGGCATTGCCAATATTATGTTTGTGACAGTAAAAGAAAGAACCAATGTGATTGGGCTGAAAAAAGCTATTGGCGCAAAAAGCAGGAGCATATTATTTGAATTCCTGCTGGAAGCGGCTATACTTTGTTTAATAGGCGGCGCATTCGGTTTGCTATTTGTGTACATACTGGGTTTGATATTGTCTGGCCCGCTCAACTTTCCCGTGTACGTTTCCATTCCTTTGTTAGTAAGCACCGTTGCTATTTGTATTGTAGTGGGTGTGCTGGCAGGTATTTTCCCTGCATCAAGGGCGGCAAAGATGGACCCGGTGGTGGCGATTAGGAGCAAATAGGCAAAATGAACAACCAATAATTGTAAATGGGTATCACAATCTTTGCTATAGAGTCTTCGTGCGATGAAACGTCTGCGGCTGTTTGCAGGGATGGCGTGATATTGTCAAACATTATTGCGGGGCAAAAAGTACATGAAAAATATGGCGGCGTAGTGCCTGAGTTGGCCAGCCGGGCGCACATGGAAAATATTGTGCCCGTTGTGGATGAAGCTATAAAAAGTGCTGGCATTGCATTGCATGAAATAGATGCTGTGGCATTTACGCAGGCACCGGGGCTGATAGGCGCTTTGCTTGTTGGCGCACAATTCGCCAAATCGATGGCGCTGTCGCTGGATAAGCCTTTGATTGCCGTGCATCACATGCAGGCGCATGTGCTGGCTAATTTGATAAGCGAAGAAAAACCTGCATTCCCATTTTTATGCCTGACAGTAAGCGGGGGGCATACTCAAATTGTTTTGTGCGAATCGCCAACGCAAATGAAAGTAATTGGCGAAACGATTGACGATGCCGCCGGGGAAGCGTTTGACAAAAGTGCCAAGCTGCTGGGCCTTCCCTATCCCGGCGGGCCGCTCATTGACAAATATGCTGCTAACGGAAACCCAAAGCGGTTCCAGTTCCCGGAGCCTCAAATACCAGGGCTAAACTTTAGTTTCAGCGGGCTAAAAACTTCCATACTTTACTTCTTGCAAAATGCAGGCAGCAGCAATATTTACAAAGAAGAATTTAAAGCACCAGAAGAAGAAAAGAAAAAATTTATTGAAGAAAACCTCAGTGATATTTGCGCCAGCATACAGCAACGCATCATCAGCATATTGATGAATAAATTAAAGAAAGCGGCAAAAGAAACGGGCATAAAAAATATTTGCATTGCAGGCGGCGTAAGCGCTAACAGCAGCCTGAGGAAATCATTAAAAGAAACCGGCAATGCGTTGGGCTGGAAAACTTTTGTACCCTCTTTTGAATATTGCACAGACAATGCAGGGATGGTTGCCATTACTGCTTATTACAAATATGCAGAAAAGGATTTTGCAGATATGAATGTTACGCCTTCTGCAAGAGCCGTTTGGTAAAATAAAAACTAATGCCTAATAATTACTTCAGGTTTAAACAATTTACAGTACAGCAGGAGCATTGCGCCATGAAGGTTTGTACTGATGCCTGTTTATTTGGGGCTTATGTAGCTGACCAGGTGAGAACAAAAGCTGCAGCCAATATAATTGACATTGGCACGGGCACAGGCTTGCTTAGCCTGATGCTGGCGCAGAAAGTGCCTGCTCAAATTGATGCATTAGAAATTGACGAAGCTGCTTTTAAACAAGCCAAAGAAAATTTTGAGCAATCGCCATGGAAAGAAAGGCTTTCTGTTTTTAATACCGATGCTTTAAAATTTGAAACAGAAAAAAAATACGACTGCATTATCAGCAACCCGCCTTTTTTTGAGAACGATTTAAAAAGCAGCAACAATAATAAAAATAAAGCCAAGCATGGCACAAGCTTAACACTTGAGCAATTATTGGCCGTGGCAAAAAAATGTATGCATGAAGATGCGATGCTTGCAGCCTTGCTTCCTTTCCATCGTGTGGCATATTTTATTGAGGCTGCATCAAAAGAAGGTTTATTCCTAAGCAAAAAGGCATTGGTGAAACAAACTGAAAAGCATGATTGCTTCAGGGGTATATTAGTTTTCAATAAACAACATTCGTTATTATCAGAAGAAACAATTGTTATAAAAAATGCTGATGGCAAATATTCTTTAAGGGTTGCAGGGTTGCTGAAGGATTATTATCTCTATTTATAAGCCTCCATACTCCTTCATATATTCAAAATCCTTCGTAACCCTTCCATCCTTTACAATCGTCGCCCTGTCAATCAAAGCGCTGTTGCCCTTTACTAAATCTTCCAACACGTATTTTATTAATTGCTCGCCAAAATACTGGCTTGCATCCCTCGGCAATTCGTTTGGCAAATTGCCCACCGCCATTACATCAATACTATTCGTTTCGAAGGGCCCGGTTTTTTCAAAAGTAATTTTGTCCACGCCATATACCGGGTCGCCAATGGTTTGGTCGCCAAGGTTGATGGGTATAGAGCCATGCTCATCGTCGGTAATATCAGCAATGGTTTGTATGCTAAAAGTATCGTCAATATCAGTTGTTTCAAAAAGCCTTGGCACATGCTCGTCCCAATACACGCCGTTCATTAAAATATCAGTGCATTTTGTATAAGGCAAAAAGCGGCTGCGGTACTCCGTTGGGTTATTGTGAAAATGCTCCCGTTTGTAAGCCTTTGTTTCTTTATGAGTGTACAGGTCGGCGCCCTTTAGTTGCACGTATACCGGGTAGCTGAATTTCCTTTCCAAATATTCATCAGGCTCCACTTCTGTAATGCCCATCAGGTTCATTACTTCCAATACGCCATGCGCTACCCTGCCGCTGCCCGTTACGGCAATTTTTATGTTTGGTATTTTAAGGCCGAAATATGTATGTATCAGTGTGCGGTAGTCTTTGCATTCATGCACAGGCCCAAGTTTAAAAGTACCGGTGCGTTTGCCATAGGCCATCATGCCATTGTGTGCGCCAACAATGCCTGCAAAAAAACCAAATCCCAGCACACGCTGGCCATCGTCATGCACCAGGCATTCATAGTCTATCAATGTAATTTTCTTTTCTAAAATAGCTTTGAATAATTTTTGGTTGTGAGGCTGCAATTTTTTGGTATGGGAAAAGAATAAATAAGTTTTGCCGGGTATCAGCATATCTAACGGCACCTCTTTTATGCCAAGCAATATGCCGCAATCTGATAAATCCTCCTTTACTTCCACGCCTGCCTGTTCGTATTCTTTATCGTTAAAACACCGGGTAGAAGAATGCTGTGCAGCAACTTTTATAGAAGGAAAATTTTTATGCAGCCACCTGCATTGCGCCGGCGTAATGGCAACCCTGTTGTCGGAAGGCGTTTTGCCCTCCCGTATCAATCCAATCTTTAGCATCAATCGTTTTATTTTGGGCGGCAAGTTAAGCGATTTAATATTGTGGATTAAATATGCAATGTTTAATGCTTCCTATTGCTTGCTGCCTATTGCCTACTTTTGCAGCATGAACTATTTTGAATTATTCGAAATACCTGTGCGTATCCTTGTAGACAAGCCTGCTATCACAAAAAAGTATGTGGAGTTGCAGAAAAAATACCATCCTGATTTTTTTGTGCAGGAAAACCAGGCGATACAGGAAGAAGCATTGGAAAAATCATCAGCAATCAATAAAGCCATGAAGATTTTTAAAAATACGGATGCCACATTAAAATATGTATTGGAATTAAAAGGCATGGTTGAAGAAGAAGAAAAATACCCATTGCCGGCAGATTTTTTAATGGAAGTAATGGAATTGAATGAAAACCTTTCTGAAAACTCGAAAGCAGCGATTGAGGCATTTGAAAATGATATTTACGCTGATGTTAAGCAGTTGATTGAAAACTACGATGACAATAAAGTTTCCGGGGAACAATTGCTGAAACTGAAAGATTATTATTACAAGAAAAAATATTTACAGCGTATTTTGGAGAGATTAGATGGATAATGTAATATTGCACCCCCAATAAAAGGTTGAAAACGTTTAACCCGTTGGCAAACGATGGAATCATTAAACGTTTTGAGCGATTAAAAAGCCCAGGTGGCAGAATTGGCAGGCGCATCCCGATTAAAATCGGGGCGTTT
>CAYRRL010000191.1:0-6147 GCA_964426665.1 uncultured Ferruginibacter sp.
AATTGGCAATAAAACACAACAGGAGCAATTAGCATACGCACAAAATTTCAATGAAGGTTTTTTAACACAGATTGAATCATTGAATAATTTAATAAAAGAAAACAGCGCTTTGCAAACAAGGTACTATTTACTGGTTGCTATTTTATTGCTGATAGAACTGATGCCCGTTATTGCAAAAACATTATTGCCATCCGGCACTTATGATGAAAAGGCCATGCTGCAGGAAGAAATGGAAAAAGAAACAGCCCACAGCAATATCAGGCGTGAACAGGAATTAAAAGAATTGTATAACAACATGTCCTTGCAAAACAGCAAAGAAACCATCATGGCTTTTTTCGATCTTACAAAAGCTGACAGGGAAGAAAAAATAAAATACTTTAGCCACAAATGGAAAACAGAGAATCACCAGACCTTTGACGGGCTTTGGGAAAAGATGAAGAGAGAGATGCTGGCAAAGCAGGAGAATTAAAACAAGGCCCTCACCGTTGCCCGCCCTATATGCACTGTCCTTGCTTCACCGGGTTTGCGGCCTTCGTATTGAAAATTAACTTCAATATTGCCAGACAAGCGCTTGGTGAAATCGAGGTTCCATAAATAATTTTTCCCGGGCAGCAAACCGTCTAACAAAATATAACCAACGGTGGAATTGGCAGAGCCGCCGTTTGCATAAACAAAAGAAATATTGCTGAGGCTGAATTTGCCTGTGATGCTGCTGCTTGACAGCACGTTGTATTTTACTTCTGTATTGAGTGCATTGTTAGATGAATGTTCTGAATAACCGCCGTTGTTTTTCTTGTCATCAAGGCTATAGCCTACAGTTACCCTGAATTTGGTTCCGTTTATATAACTCAACGAAGGCTCAAGTACTTTTTGCTTTATAGCATAATTGCGGTTGCTGAATTTAGGCGTAAACAAATCATTTGTATTGCTGCGCAAGGTAAGGTTGGTTGCAAAACTGCGGCTGATATTCCACCTTGCTTTAAAAGATAAATTATTTTGCCTGCGGCTTTCCACTCCATAAGTCAGCAGCGACTTATTGTTGTTGAATACATGTGTTATATCCATGCCCCAAACAGAGTTGATACGGTTAAAGAAAAATGTATTTGACAAAAACGACGTAAGCGTAAGCAGGGAAGTATCAGCCAGTTTTTTTGCAAAAGGGTCAAATTCAAAATTGCCTGCTGCAAGTGTTTTTTTATTTATCTGCAAAGATGACGCTGTGCTTATCCTTGCAACAAACTTTAAAAAACTATTTGCGCTTTGGGTATTGATAACAGACCGTGGGTTTAATTCAACACTATAGTTAAACTGCACATAATTTGCTTTCACATATTCATTGGTCGGCGAAAACACACGTATATATTTACGCTGGTCCTGAAACAGTGCCAACTCAAATTCATTCAGTTCTTTTATGCCGTTATTGTTGTAATCGTTCCAGGTATATTCGCCCTGCCCGGCTGGTACTTCCACAAAGCTAAATTCCCTTTTCTGCTCCTGCCCTGCGCCTACTTCATACAAAATATTCCCTGTTAAAAAGCCCTTCCATTCATTCACATAATATTCAGCCCGCCCAAGCAGGCTTTCATCAGCCTTTTGCCCCGTTAATGCGCTATTTATGATTTGAAGTTTCCGGTAAGTGACACTTAACTTAAACTGGTGTTTTTCGCTTTTTAATAGTTCTGTAAAAAAATTGATATTGTTGCTCCTGTCTGCCTGCGACATTTTTTTTGAAACCGGGTAATAATCGCTTCTTGTAAAATAAGTAACGCCCCATCTGTTTGGCTTGCTGTTGTCAGACTTAATATAAGCCTGCCACACATTAAATGCAAAGCTAACAGGCGTTAGCGTATCTGTAAGTGTATAGCGTTGTTTATTGTGTTCGCCAAGGTAATTAGCTCCAATTGAAATATTTTTTAGTTTGCTCAACCGCTTGCTCACATCAATTGTTGGGCGCAGGTATATACCTGTTAATTGGCCAGAAGAAATATTGCTAAGGCTTACATTGGTTACAATGCGCCACCCTTTTATTTCCTTATTAAAATCCAGTTGTTGCTTAATGCCATTGAAATTATCGCTGCGGTTGTAATTGATAATGCTGTACTTAAAACTGTTTCCGGCACTGTCGTGCAGGCCAATACCAGCGCTGAGGATTCTTTCGCCGGCAGGCAATGCATCATAAGGAAGGCTCCAGTCCCTGTTGAATTCAATATTACGCAGGCGCTCCAATGGCTTAAAAGTTTTATTTACAACCTCGAGCCCTGCATTTGCGTTCAATTGTATTGTTTTCTTAAACAACTTCACAGGCATATTTTCTTTTATCAACTGCAGCCTTGCTGCTGCGCCATTATCATTGCTTTTATCCTTTGAAGAAAACAAATTAATATCATACTTGCTTAGCCCAACTTCTGCTTTAATCTTTGTTTTTTCATTCAAAGTATATTCAGCCGCCACGGTTGCTACTTGCAGTTTCTTAGGTGTTACTAATAATATCACAGGTTGCCAGTCTCCCTGCTTTGCGCCTGTGGCATCAGGCTGCACCCATTTGAACACCCGGCCGTTTGCGCCATTCAATAGTTGCACATAATCCCCTTTGCCGGGGCCGAGGTAAGTGAACGAAACATTGTACAATATGTTTGTGTTAAGCGTATCATACACAAAAATCGAATCACGTGTGCTGTTGAAGGTTGTATCAATTTTTTTATAGATAATCTTACCTGCAGCAAAAGTATCTATTACCGCCCCCGGGTAAAAAGCGCTGTTTATACTATCGCCAATTGTTGATAAAAACTGCTTCTGGTTTTCATCGAGCGTTTGGTTAATCGAAGAATTCCTGGCATCCTGATTGGAGAAGGCTGCAATGCTTACCAGCAACTTGTCTTTAAATTTTATTTCATTGTTTGCATAAATATTGCTGTTCAAAAAATTCCTGTCGGCATATTCAAATTCCACCTGTATCCTTTTGTCTTTTGTAACCATCCGCTTTGGCGTAAACGTTAGCTCCGCAGTATTATAGTTGATAACATAGTCCTGGTCTTCGCCCCTCTGCAGCAATTCGCCATCCATCCATATTCTTTCTGTGCCGGCCAATAATGTAAAGAACAATTCATTGTTGGCTCCCTGTAAACGGTACGGCCCCTGGTTGCCTTCCACAGGCGTTAATACCTGCCTGTTGAATTTTCCTTTTGCAACTGAACCGCTTACTAAAAGCGAATTATAAATACCCGTCGCAATTTTGTTATCGGTGCTGAAAGATGCACCTTGCAGGCGTTTGTAAAAATTGAGGAAATAATTCCGGTTTTGCCTTACATCAATATCGCCAAAGCTTGCCTGCCATGTTTTTTTCCTTACCTGCAAAAAAATCCGGTCAAAGTCACGCAGGTCCTGCGTATTGCCATCCGGCTGTATTGGGATGTTGTTGTCTGTTACAGCAGCCGTCAGTTCAAGGCTGTCGCCGATAAAACCGTTTAATTGCAAATTCATATTGCTGGTAAGCACCGCATCCTGTGCATTGCCGAATGAAATGCCACGGCCAATGCTGCCGTTGTAATTAATGCCGCCAAAGTCAAAAACAGGGTTGCTTTGTTTGGTGTATTTATACTTAAATGCTTTCTCCAAAAGAAAATTATTTTTAACGCTGTCATAGCTTAAATGCTGCGACACTGCATTAAGCTTGTAAGGGAATACACGGTAAGATATTTCTATGCTGTCGCCTTCCGGCCGGGCAACCCATGTAAGCGCTGCATTTACTTCGTCAATCAAATATTGATTGCTGTTAACGCCTTTTACTGAAACTGTTTTTGGGAAAATACTAAGTGTATCCAATACAACTGTTGTGCTTTTGGTACTGATAAACTTAGTGCGGAGGTTGCTTAGGTGGTTTTGAGCCAGGGATACCTGCACAAGCATAATGCAAAGCAAAACCAATGGTATCCTTTTCAATTTTGAATGGGGTTTTAGATAGAATGGATAAAGTTAACGTTTATTGTGTTAGATGCTTTTCAGCAACATATTGCTGCAAACAAAAAACCTTCCGAGTGGAAGGCTTTTATATTTTGTATAAAGAATCATTTACTCTGAATCAGACGATAAAGAAGCAGATATATATTCCCGGTTCATCCTTGCAATATTAGCAACCGAAATACCTTTAGGGCATTCGGCTTCGCAGGCATAAGTATTGGTGCAATTGCCAAAACCTTCTTTGTCCATTTGCGCCACCATGTTCATTGCCCTTGTTTTTCTTTCAGGAGCGCCCTGCGGCAATAATGCCAGTTGGGAAATTTTAGCGCTTACAAACAACATTGCGCTGCCATTAACGCATGTGGCTACGCAAGCACCACAACCGATACATGCTGCGGCTGCAAAAGCATCATCAGCATCTTTTTTATCAATGGGTATTGCATTAGCATCAACAGCATTGCCCGTATTTACAGAAATATAGCCGCCAGCTTGTATAATGCGGTCGAATGCCTGCCTGTCTACCATCAAATCCTTTATAACGGGGAATGCCCTGCTGCGCCATGGCTCTACCACAATAGTATCGCCATCTTTAAATGCACGCATGTGCAACTGGCAGGTGGTGTTTTGCGCCCATGGCCCGTGCGCTTTGCCATTGATGTACATGCTGCACATGCCGCAAATGCCTTCACGGCAATCATGGTCAAATGCAATCGGGTCTTTGCCTTCAGTAATCAATTGTTCATTCAGCACATCAAACATTTCAAGGAATGACATTTCAGAAGAAATATCTTTTACCTGGTAGGTTTCAAAACTTCCGTTGTCCTTGCTGTTTCGCTGGCGCCACACTTTAAGTGTGAGGTTCATTTTGTAATGTTCCATACTAAATGGTTCGATTATTAAATTTTAGTGCTATTATTATTTGTATGAACGTTGCGTTTGCTTCACCACTTCAAAAACCAATGGCTCTTTATTCAACTCCCATTCGCTTTCGCCTTTATATTCCCATGCTGCCACATAGCTGAAGTTTTCATCATCACGTTTTGCCTCGCCTTCTTCTGTTTGGCTTTCTTCTCTAAAGTGGCCGCCGCAACTTTCCCTTCTGTTCAAAGCATCCTTGCACATCAATTCGCCTAGCTCAATAAAGTCAGCAACACGGCCGGCTTTATCCAGTTCAGGGTTCATCTCATTGATAGAACCGGGTATTTTTACATCGCTCCAAAATTCTTTTTTTAGTTGCTGTATTTCTGCAATCGCTTCTTTCAATCCCTGTTCGTTCCTTGCCATGCCGCATTTGTCCCACATTATTTTGCCAAGGCGCTTATGGAAGCTCTCAACAGTTTGCCTGCCTTTAATATTCATTAAGGTGTTTATCCTGTCGCCCACTGCTTTCTCTGTTTCTTCAAATGCAGGGTGCGATGTTGGTATAGATGCAGTGCGGATTTCGTTGGATAAATAATTGCCCAAAGTATAGGGTATCACAAAATAACCATCGGCCAAGCCCTGCATCAAAGCAGAAGCACCAAGCCTGTTAGCACCATGGTCGCTGAAGTTGGCTTCGCCTAGTGCATACAAACCTTTTACTGTAGTCATTAATTCATAGTCAACCCAAAGCCCGCCCATGGTATAATGCACCGCAGGATATATCCTCATGGGTGTTTCGTATGGGTTTTCGCCTGTTATCTTTTCATACATGTCAAACAGGTTGCCGTATTTTTCTTTCACCACTTCTTTGCCCATGGAAATGATTTCAGCTTCGCTGGCAGAAGCATTGCCTTGTTTGCCTGCTTCAATTTTACCGTAACGTTTTATTGCATCAGCATAATCCAAATACACAGCCAGTTTAGTAGTGCCTACACCGTAGCCAGCATCGCACCTTTCTTTTGCTGCCCTTGAAGCCACATCTCTGGGCACCAAGTTGCCAAACGCCGGGTACCTTCTTTCCAGATAGTAATCCCTTTCATCTTCAGGTATATCTTTTGGCTTGCGGTTATCGTTCTGTTTTTTTGGCACCCATATCCTTCCGTCATTCCGAAGGCTTTCGCTCATCAAAGTCAGCTTGCTTTGGTAATCGCCACTAACAGGTATGCATGTTGGGTGGATTTGTGTGAAACAAGGGTTGCCAAAAAAAGCGCCTTTTTTATGTGCCTTCCATGCAGCAGTAACGTTGCTGCCCATGGCATTGGTGCTTAA
>CAYRRL010000192.1:0-6143 GCA_964426665.1 uncultured Ferruginibacter sp.
TAGTGCGCTACCGGGCTGCGCTACATCCCGAATTACACTGTAAATATAAAATTGATTTTAAAAAAGTTGCCAAAGAGAATTTATGCCTTCTCTTTCGCACCATTTACATGCTGCAGGATTGTTTCGTAAATATGCTCTGGCGAGGCATACTTGCTGAGGAAGCCATTCATACCTGCTTTTTTGATATGTTGCAGCATTGATGTTTCATCATAACTGGTAAAGGCAATAATAGGCGTGTATTGATTGAATTCACGGATAGCAATGGTTGCTTCTACGCCGCCCATTACCGGCATATTAATGGCCATTAATACAATATCAATTGGGTGCTGCTGCAAAAGCTCCATTGCCTGCCGGCCATTTTTGGCAACGGTTACTTTAAAGCCTTTTTGCTGCAATACTATCCGCATGGCTTGTTGAAGCAGCAAATTATCTTCTGCAAGCAGCACATGCAAAGTGTGGCTTGTAACGGGCTCAGGATTGTTATTGCTACCGGGCAAATGGCTCATTGTTTACAAAAACAGTTTTACGTTGATACAAACTTACAAACTAAGCATTCACAAAAAGCGATGTTTGAAAAATGGTGATAAACAGGAATTTTGTGTGAATGAAGCTCCCGTACAATTACGAAGAGGTTTGGTAAATGCCGTAAAATTTACCAATGGGCAAAATGTTGTTTGCCGCTTAGCTATCTTTGCGCCATGAAAATTTTGATGGTATGCCTTGGAAACATTTGCCGAAGCCCTTTGGCCGAAGGCATACTGCAAAAAAAAATTATTGAAACAGGGCTTGACTGGAAAGTGGATAGCGCTGGCACCAATGGTTTGCATGACGGGCAAAAACCACATAACCTCTCTCAAAGTGTGGCTCTGCAGCATGGCATTGATATAAGCGGCCAGCGCAGCAGGAGGTTTACAAAAGAGGATTTTAACCGCTTTGATAAAATATACGCAATGGCAGGCGATGTAGTGGAAGAAATGGAGTGGATTGCAAAAGATGAATTCGATATTTCAAAAGTAGATTTGCTGATGAACGAATTGTACCCCAGGCAAAACAGGGATGTTCCCGACCCTTGGTACGGCCCTGAAGCAGGCTACCACAAAGTATTTGAAATGATTGAGAAGGCCTGCGATGCATTGATTAAAAACCACATGCCTGTATATACCCCTCAAACTTCCCATACCAAATAAAACTGTTTAATTCGCCATGGCAAAAGCATCCATACCACAAGGCACCAGGGACTTCCCCGCTGATGTTGTCCGCAAACGCAATTATATTTTTTCAGCTATCAAATCTGTTTTTGAAACATACGGGTTTGAGCCGCTGGAAACGCCTGCAATGGAAAACCTTGATACACTTATTGGCAAATACGGCGAAGAAGGAGACCGGCTGATGTTTAAAATTTTGAACAATGGCATCAGCAACCCAAAGAATATTGAAAAATCCAAAGCCGGTTTTGAAAAAGCACTGGAAGGCAAAAGCAGCAGTGACCTGACTGAAAGAGCATTGAAGTATGACCTCACTATTCCTTTTGCAAGGTATGTTGCTATGAATCATGGCAGGCTAACGTTCCCGTACAGGCGCTACCAGATACAGCCGGTATGGCGTGGCGACAGCCCACAAAAAGGGCGCTACCGTGAGTTTACCCAATGCGACGCAGATGTAGTGGGCAGCTATGCTTTGATAAATGAGGTGGAGCTTGCGTCAATATACCATGATGCATTTACCCAATTGGGCATCTCAGGCTATGAGCTCAGGATAAACAGCCGTAAAATTTTAACAGCACTGGCAGAAGTTTGCGGCGAACCTGAAAAAGTAGTTGATATTACAATTGCTATTGACAAATTAGACAAGATTGGGATTGAAAAAGTAAAGGAGGAATTGAAAACAAAAGAACTTTCAGGCGATCAGATAAGTTTGGTTGAATCTTACCTTTCAATGAACGATGGCGCAGGCGAAACAAGCAACAATAACAAAATAAAATTGCTCAAAGAGTTTTTTGCCGATTCTGAAGAAGGGCAAAAAGGAATTGAAGAACTGGAATTTGTTGCAGCCAATGTATCGTCTGATGTAAACATCATTATTGATGTAACCTTGGCAAGGGGGTTGAATTATTACACCGGGATTATTTTTGAAGCAAAAGCCCCTGCAGAAGTAAAGATTGGCAGCATTGGCGGCGGTGGCAGGTACGATGATTTAACAGGCCTGTTTGGCGTGCCCAATATACCCGGCGTGGGTATCAGCTTTGGGGTTGACAGGATATATGATGTAATGACAGAAATGGGTTTGTTCCCCGAAACTGTGGCAAGCGGCACTAAAGTTTTGTTTTTTAATATGGGCGAAGCAGAAAGCCGTTTTGCATTTGGCATAATGCAGCAGTTGAGGCACAGCGGTATTTCATGCGAATTGTTTCATGAACCGGTTAAAATCAACAAGCAATTCAACTACGCAGAAAAAAAGAATATTGCTTATGCAGCCATCATTGGCAGCAAAGAAATTGAACAGAAATATTGCCTTGTAAAAGATTTAAAAACAGGCCTTCAGGAAGTGGTGCTTTTCGATAATTTGGCAAATTATTTCAAAGGAAACAATAATACTTTATACATTGCTTAAACAACAATAAATATGAAACTGCATTTTTCAATAATAACAATATTAGCCGCAACATTGCTGCTGGCATCATGCGGCAAAAGCAACACTGAAGGAAGGCACATACCTGCCAACGCATTAATGGCAATGCACATTGATGGCAAATTGCTTTCTGAAAAACTGCCATGGGAAGAAATAAAAAACAACCCTTTGTTTGAAGATGCCTATACGGACAAAAGTATTTCTGAGCCGGCAAAAAAAATATTGGACAACCCTGATAATTCTGGTGTTGACACAAAAAGCAGTTTGATATTCTTTTTGCAAAAAGATGCAGAAGGCGGCTACATGGCCTTTGAAGGAAAAATAAAAGACGGGAACGTTTTTAAGAAATTTTGCAACGGCATGATGCCCGAAGGCAAAGCCTCTGAAAATAGTGGCATTAATTATATAAGCCATAATGGTACCTGCGTTGGATGGGACAATGAAAAATTTATTTATGTGGCAGATGCGCCGCAGCTTGGCGAAATGGACGAACTGTCCAAAAGGATGAAAAGGGATTCTATTGACATCTCTAACCACAGGCCACGTGACATGAATGCAACCTGTAAAGCTGTTTTTGATTTAGACAAAGGGAAATCGCTTGCAACAAGTGAAAAATTTTCTAAGCTGCTGGCCGAAAAAGGCGATATGCATATATGGATAAATTCAGAGGAGTTTGCTAAAAACAGCCTGGCCACAAGCCTGAGTTTTGGCAACCTTTCTAAAGGCAATGCCACCGGCCTTACCGTAAATTTCGACAATGGCAAAATCAATATCAATTCGCATACCTATGGAGGCGAAGAGTTGATAAAGCTGTATAAAAAATACAGTGGCGGCAAGGTGGATGAAGATATGCTGCAGCGCATACCCGGCAAAGACGTGATGGCTGCATTGGCATTAAACTTTAAGCCAGAAGGCCTGAAAGAGTTTTTAAAACTTAGCAACCTCGATGGTTTTTTCAATATCGGCGCTGCTTCGCTTGGCTTTACAATGGATGATTTTATCAAGGCCAACAAAGGCGATATAGTGATTGGCGTTTCTGATTTTACAATGGCTGCAGATACATCAAAGCATGTTCATAAAGATGCAGAAGCCGGGGGTATGGACATACCGCCAATGCCAAAGCCGAAATTCAATTTTGTTTTTTCTGCCTCTGTTGGCGACAAGGATGCTTTTAACAAACTGATTGAAACCGGCAAAAAAGCAACGGCTACATTTGTAAACAATGGCAGTTTCCCTGTTGCCTACAGCACTAATGGAAAAATATTTGCGCTTAGCAATTCGCAGGAAAATGCAGACGGCGCAGTAAACGGCAAAGGCAACGGTTTTGATTTTGTAAGCAAAATATCCGGCGGCCCAATGGCTGGCTATTTCAACATACAAAGCATCATCAAAGCTTTCGGAACTGAAGCCGTAAAAGACTCTTCTGCAAAATTGGTATATGATGCCTCGTTGAAAACATGGGAAAATGTATTGATAAAAGGAGGGGGTTACAGCGATGGCACATTGAATCTTGTCATCGATATAAACATGGTTGACAAAAACACCAACAGCCTTAAACAGCTTAACCAATATGCAGCCGTGCTTGGCAAACTGGCAAAAGAAAGAGAGCGCAAACAACGTGAAGATATGATGGCCCTGGAAGATGCTATGCAAAACGGCGGCATAAAAAGCGATGAAGCGCCGGTAGCAAAAGAAAAATAATTTACCATCACACGCCGGCCGCAAGCGGCCGGCATTTTTATGCTGTATGGAAATATCCCTGCAAAAAATTTACCCGTCGTTTTT
Organism: uncultured Ferruginibacter sp.; assembly: GCA_964426665.1. Classification (GTDB taxonomy): domain Bacteria; phylum Bacteroidota; class Bacteroidia; order Chitinophagales; family Chitinophagaceae; genus Ferruginibacter. The sequence goes on from CAYRRL010000192.1 coordinate 4,414, forward strand.
TTCTTCGCAAATGGCAGCAGCATCGCAAGTGTGGCAACAAGAAGTTGTGCTTAAAAAAAACGAGCATGTGCATATTGTGGCGCCAAGCGGCAGCGGCAAAACATCGCTTATACATTTTTTGTATGGCATAAGAAAAGATTACGAAGGCAATATTTTATACAACAGCGAAAACACAAAAAGTTTTGATGCTGAAAAAACGGCCTTGTGGCGGCAGCAGCATATCAGCATCGTTTTTCAAGACCTGCGTTTGTTTGCCGAGCAAACTGTTTTGCAAAACTTCGAAATAAAGAGGCTGCTGAAACCATTCCATGCAGAAAACAAAATTATTGAAATGGCAAGGCGGCTTGGCATTGAAAGCAAGCTAAGCAAACTTTGCAAAACGTGCAGCTATGGCGAGCAGCAACGCATTGCTATCATCCGGTCTTTGCTGCAACCGTTCGATTTTTTATTGCTTGACGAGCCATTCAGCCATCTGGACGAAGCCAACCGCCTAAAAGCAATGGAACTGATGGAAGAAGAAGCGGCAGCAAGAAACGCAACAATTGTTTTGGCTGATTTAAGAGAGATTGAATATTTTAAAGCGGAGAGGAAACTGGTGATGTAAATATTTTAAAACGTTGAATTGCCATATTGTTAAATTGCTGATGGCTTCATCACAAAAAATATTTTTTATCTCCGGGTAATTTAACCATGCAACAATAAAACCATTTAATGCCTTTGTCATACAAACATATACTCCCTTTTCTTTCGGTATCGCAAAACCGTGTGAGCCGCTGGCTGAGTTATATTGGGCTCGGCGTGGGCGTATTGTTACTGCTTTGTTGTTTGCAGGTATATATCAACATCAACCAATTGCTGAAAGACCGAAACCCGAAAACAGATGGCTATGATTACATCTCGGTTACCAAAATCATCAGCAATGAGAATATGGGGCAGGACCATAGTTTTACCGAAGCAGAAATAAAGGAAATAAAACAGCAGCCTTTTATTGCAGCGGCTGCACCATTATATGCTAATAAATTTTTGGTAAAGGTAACGGGCAACAGCGCCCTGCCATTTACAACCGACCTTTTTTTAGAATCTATCGACACAAGTTTTATTGACAGTATACCGCAGGATTTTAAATGGCAAGAGGGGCAGGATGTAATACCAGCTATTATGTCGGCCGATTACCTCGAACTGTACAACACCGTGTTTGCACCCAGCAAAGACCTGCCTCAATTTTCGCCGCAGAGCATATCGGCTTTTATGGCGCAGTTGCAGTGTTATGGCGCCGATGGCAATATGCATATTTTCCGTGGGCATATTGTGGGCCTTAGCGACAGGATAAACTCTGTGCTGGTACCAGATAATTTTTTGCAATGGGCCAATAAAAAATTTGGCAACAGCAGCAAACTGAACCCTGCCCGGGTGTTTATCAAAACCAAAGATGCCAACAGCGTGGCGCTGCTGGATTTTTTGCAGAAAAAAAATTACAACATCAATAAAGACAAATCAAAATTTGGCAGGATAAAGCAAGTGCTGCAGGCAATCGTCAGCGGCTTGTCTGCATTTGGCGTATTGGTAATTTTATTGGCAATGGTGCTGTTTTCTTTTTATCTGCAACTGATGATTGCAAGGAGCAAAGACAATTTGCAATTGCTGCTTACTTTGGGCTACTCGCCGGCATGGCTAAGCAAAACGGTGGCAAAAAGATGGGTGCCGGTTTATATCGCCATTGTGCTGTCTGC
>CAYRRL010000193.1:0-6127 GCA_964426665.1 uncultured Ferruginibacter sp.
GCATCCTTTCACCACCATCAGCAACGAACCTATTTATTTAAAACAAGTGGTGAACACAAACAAATGTGTTATACAATTGGAAAAAGCGGGAGGCAAGCTGGTTGTGCATTCTGTGATTGATAATTTATTAAAAGGCGCCAGTGGCCAGGCAGTACAGAATATGAATCTGATGTTTGGGTTGGAAGAAACAGCAGGGTTAAAACTTAAAGCCAACTATTTTTAAGATGAAGTTATTTGATGTATACCCACTTAATGATATTATTATCGAAAAGGCATCCGGCTCATATGTGTGGGATGATAAAGGGCAGAAGTACCTGGATATGTATGGCGGGCATGCAGTAATATCAATCGGGCATACGCATCCGCATTATGTGAAACGTTTGGAAGAACAGTTGCACAAAGTTGGGTTCTATTCTAATTCCATAAAAATTCCCATTCAGGTTGAACTGGCAGATAAGTTGGGAAAGGCTTCTGGCAAAGAAGATTACCAATTATTCCTTTGCAGTTCTGGTGCTGAGGCAAATGAAAACGCATTGAAACTGGCTTCATTTTACAACGGAGGAAAAAAGGTAATTGCTTTTAAAAAAGCATTTCACGGAAGGACTTCATTGGCAGTTGCAGCAACAGACAATCCCAATATTGTTGCGCCGGTTAACCAAACGGAAAATATTATTTTTCTTCCTTTTAATGATGAAGCAGCATTGGAAGAAACATTTAAGAAGGAAGATATTTCATCTGTTATCATAGAAGGAATTCAAGGTGTAGGCGGTATCAATGTTGCTTCTGAATCTTTTCTGCAAAAAATAAGAAGCCTTTGTGATGAGTATAATGCCGTGTTTATTGCTGATTCCGTGCAGTGCGGTTATGGAAGAAGCGGCAAATTTTATTCGCATGATTTCAGCGGCGTGAATGCAGATATTTATACAATGGCGAAAGGCATGGGCAATGGTTTCCCTGTGGCTGGTATTTCAATTGCGCCGAAAATACAGCCGAAGCATTTTATGCTGGGCACAACTTTTGGCGGCAATCACTTGGCTTGTGCAGCAGCATTGGCGGTACTGGAAGTAATAGAGAGAGATGGTTTGATGAATAATGCTGAAACAATTGGCAATTATTTGGTAGAAAAATTGAAGAAACTTACTAAAATAAAGGAAGTGCGTGGCAGGGGTTTAATGATAGGGATAGAACTGCCGGAAGAACTAAAAGATGTAAAGAAGAACTTACTATTCAAACATAAAATATTCACCGGCGAGGCAAAACCGAATGTAATAAGGCTGTTGCCTGCATTGAATATAACCAAAGCGGAAGCTGATATTTTTTTACAAGCAATTAGCGAGGAGCTAAAAGCTTAAAGCAGAAAGCGTAAAACCCAAAAAGGGATGAGAGATTATACAAAGTATGAGGTTTGGGAAAAAGCACATCAGCTTACTTTGTATATGGTGAAGCTAAAGCTATGCTCATTGGATTATTAAATACTATACACAAGTAAAATTACCTAACAATATGGGGGCTCAGGGCTTTTTGCTTCAAGCTTTCCACTTTTAGCTTAAAAATGAAAAATTTCATTTCCGTAAAAGACGTAAACAATATTGATGCACTTGTTGCTAACGCTCTTGCATACAAGGCAAACCCCTTTGCTGATAAAACACTGGGAACAGGGAAGCGTATTGGTTTATTGTTTTTAAACCCTTCTTTGCGTACACGGTTGAGCACGCAGGTAGCGGCTTCTAATTTAGGGTTGGAATCCATTGTATTCAATGTGGACAAAGAAGGCTGGGCAATGGAATTTGAAGATGGCGCTATTATGAGCGGCAATACAGTGGAGCATGTAAAAGATGCAGCACCGATTCTTGGTAATTATTTTGACATAATCTGCATCCGTGCTTTCCCTTCATTGAAAAATAAAGCAGATGATTACAGCGAAGAAGTAATGAACGCTTTTATAAAATATGCTGGTGTCCCGATTGTGAGTTTGGAGAGTGCAACATTGCATCCATTGCAATCACTGGCTGATATCCTTACAATAACCGAAAATACAACGGTAAAAAAAGCTAAAATAGTTTTGACATGGGCACCGCATATAAAACCCCTGCCTCAATGTGTGCCTAATTCTATTTCGCAATGGGTGAATGCCTGGGGCAAAGCAGACTTTGTTGTAACACACCCTGAGGATTACGAACTGGATGAACAATTTACCAACGGTGCAACTATTAAATACAACCAGGACGAAGCATTAAAAGATGCAGATTTTGTGTATGTAAAAAACTGGAGCACTTACAGGGATTACGGAAGGATTTACACCAATGACCCTTCGTGGATGCTGACAGCAGATAAATTGAAACTGACTAATAATGCAAAAGTTATGCACTGTTTGCCGGTAAGAAGAAATATAGAGCTGAGCGATGAAGTGCTGGATGGCAGCAACAGCATTGTAACACAACAGGCAAGCAACAGGGTATGGGCAGCACAAGCGGTATTGTCTGAAATACTGAAAAATGGATAAACTCTTTGTTATAAAAATTGGCGGGAATGTAATTGACAATGAAAAATCATTGCATCAATTCTTGTCATTATTTGCTTCTTCAAAGGCAAAGATGATTTTAATTCATGGCGGCGGAAAGATTGCCACGAAAATTGGCGAACAATTGGGCATTGAGTCAAAGTATACTAACGGGCGAAGGATAACAGATGAAGCAACAATTGATTTGGTAACGATGGTATATGGTGGGTTAGTCAATAAAAAGATTGTTGCTCAGTTGCAGTCGCTTGCTTGCAATGCAATTGGTTTGACTGGCGCTGATGCTAATATCATACCTGCGGCAAAACGCCCAGTAAAAGATATTGATTATGGGTTTGCAGGTGATATAAGGCCTGAAAATATAAATACAGCAGTATTTGATGTTTTGCTGAAACAAAATATTACACCGGTTATTGCTCCGCTTACACATGATAGCAAAGGGCAAATGCTAAATACAAACGCAGATACTATCGCATCTTCATTAGCCATTGCCTTGTCAAAGCTGTATGATGTAAGATTAGTTTATTGTTTTGAAAAGAAAGGTATCTTGACAGACGTGGAAGACAATAGTTCTGTTATCAACCTCATTACAAAAGAAAAATACAGGCAACTGCTGGATGAGAAGAAATTGTTTGATGGAATCATCCCTAAAATAGACAATGCTTTTGCCGCCATTGACAATGGCGTAAAAGAAGTATTGATTGGCCATGCAGATGATTTGCTCCAAAACTTAACAGAAACCACACAAGGCACATTAATAAAATGAGTTTCGATAGAAAATTATATACTGATGCTGTTGAATTGCTTAAGCAATTAATATCTACGCCTTCTTTTTCAAAGGAAGAAAATGACACGGCGGAAATCCTGATGGCTTTTTTTAAAGAGCGTGGGGTGGAACATGCAAGGGTAGGAAACAATATTTATGCAACAAATAAATATTACGATGCATCAAAACCTTCTGTGTTGCTCAATTCGCACCATGATACTGTGAAGCCAAACAAAGGTTATACACTCGATCCCTTTACGCCTGTTGAAAAAAATGGGAAGCTTTTTGGATTGGGCAGCAATGACGCAGGTGGCTGTTTAGTTTCGCTGATAGCAACATTCCTGCATTTTTACAATACAAAAAATGCAAAGCATAATGTAGTGTTTGCTGCCAGTGCCGAAGAGGAAATAAGCGGAGTGAATGGAATTGAACTGGTGCTGCCATATCTTGGCAATATCAATTATGGCATTGTGGGCGAGCCAACCAAGCTTGAAATGGCGGTGGCTGAAAGAGGCTTAATGGTAATTGACTGCACAGCTAATGGGCGCTCTGGCCATGCTGCAAGAAACGAAGGCGAGAATGCTTTGTATAAAGCCTTAGACGATATCAACTGGATAAGGGATAAAAAGTTTGATAAGGTTAGCGAATTGCTTGGCGAAACCAGGCTCACCGCTACTGTTATTGAAACAGAAAACAAACAGCATAATGTAGTGCCTTCACAATGCAGGTTTGTGATTGATGTACGGGTAAATGAGCTTTACACTTTTGAAGAGATACTGGTGGAATTAAAAGCTAATTTGAAAAGTGAATTCAAGCCACGTACAACTAGGATGAAATCAACTTCCATTCCTTTAGGCCATATTTTAGTAAAAGCTGGAGTGAACTTAGGAAAGGGGTATTATGGTTCGCCAACGACATCGGACAAAGCATTAATGCCTTTCCCGGCATTGAAAATGGGGCCGGGCGACAGTGCAAGGAGCCACACTGCAGATGAATTTATTTATCTTTCGGAAATAGAGGAGGGGATTGGGACATATATAAAGCTGGTAGAGCAGATTTTGTAACTTATGAGTAGTAAGTAATAAGTTGTAAGTATGCAAAACTATAAGGACTTAAAAGTTTGGGAAAAAGCTCACCAGTTTACGCTCAGTGTTTACAGAGTTTCGAAATCTTTTCCCAAAGAAGAAATTTATGGCTTAACGAGTCAGTTGAGAAGAGCTGCATCTTCAATAGCTGCTAATATTGCTGAAGGTTGTGGAAAGAATACAAAGAACGATTTTGCTAATTTTTTAAATATTTCACTTGGTTCTTCCAATGAAGCAGAATACTTTGTTTTATTGGCTAAGGACTTGAATTATATTTCTCTTGATGAATATGATATTTTAATTAAAATGATAAATGAAGTGAAAGCCATGCTAATCGCTTTGATTGGAAAAGTGAGGGCTTGACTTTATACTTAAAACTTATTACTTATAAATTTTTATGAAGCTTTGGCAAAAAGATAAGGCCGCATTAAGTGAAGTTGAAAAATTCACCGTTGGCAACGACCGTGAATTGGATTTGCAATTAGCGCCTTTTGATGTATTGGGTTCTATTGCTCATGTAACCATGCTGGCTTCTGTTGGATTATTGGAAAAAAGCGAAAAAGATATATTGATTAAAGAGCTACAGGATATTTATAAACGCATTGGTTCAACATTTGCTTTGGATGAAGGCGTTGAAGACATCCATTCACAGGTGGAATTAATGCTGACAAGAAAGCTTGGTGATGTTGGGAAAAAAATCCACAGCGCCAGAAGCCGCAACGACCAGGTGCTGGTGGATTTAAAACTATTTTTAAGAAGCGAAATAGAAAAGCTGGCTAGCAAATCAAAAGAATTGTTTGATTTGTTAATACAGCAAAGCGAAAAACATAAAGATGATTTGCTTCCGGGCTATACTCATTTGCAATTAGCGATGCCTTCTTCCTTTGGTTTGTGGTTTGGTGCTTATGCAGAAAGTTTGGTGGATGATTTAATTACACTGCAAGCTGCATTTGATGTTGTCAATAAAAACCCTTTGGGTTCTGCTGCTGGTTATGGCTCTTCATTCCCCATCAACCGTGCATTAACTACCGAATTGTTAGGCTTTGAAGACATGAACTATAATGTTGTGTATGCACAAATGGGCAGGGGCAAAACAGAACGTATCGTAGCATCTGCCATGGCAAATATCGCTGCCACACTTTCCAAACTCAGCATGGATGCCTGTTTGTTCCTCAACCAAAACTTTGGCTTTATTAGCTTTCCAGATGAACTCACAACCGGCAGCAGCATTATGCCGCATAAAAAAAACCCGGATGTATTTGAATTGATACGTTCGCATTGCAACCGCATACAGGCTTTGCCCAATGAAATTATGCTGATGACAACCAACCTGCCTTCTGGGTATCATCGGGACCTGCAGTTACTAAAGGAGCATCTGTTCCCTGCATTTAAAAACCTATCTGATTGTATTGGCATGGCTGGCCTAATGCTTTCCAATATTTCAGTAAATAAGGATTTGCTGAAAGATGAGAAATATAAATATCTCTTTAGTGTGGAAGAAGTAAATAAACTGGTATTGCAAGGAACGCCTTTCAGGGATGCTTATAAAAAAGTGGGAATGGATATTGCACAAAATAAGTTCACCCACACAACTTATGTGAACCATACACACGAAGGCTCTATTGGTAATTTATGCAATCAACAGATTGTTGAGAATATGGAAAAAGTGGTTGGAAGGTTTGGGTTTGAAAAGATAAATATTGCACTAAAAGAACTGTTAAAGTAGCCCGAAAAGATAATTAGGTTATGATTAATATT
>CAYRRL010000194.1:0-6120 GCA_964426665.1 uncultured Ferruginibacter sp.
CTATCTCCAGTTTGATAACCAGTTAAGCGATAAGATAAGGGTAGTATGGGGCGCTAGGGTGGAAGATTTTGACCAATTGATTGGCAGCGTAAAAAAATCTGACGAACGCTTTGTGAATACAAGGGTAACAGATGTTTTGCCGGGCATCAACTTTACTTATAAAATAAACAGCAAAACAAATATACGCCTTAGCGGAAGCCAAACAGTGGCAAGGCCGGAGTTCAGGGAATTAAGCCCGTTTGCTTTTTACGATTTTGAATTGAATGCACAGGTGCAGGGGAATAGCGCCGCAAAAAGAACAAAAGTTACCAATGCGGATTTGCGTTATGAATTATACCCAAGAGGCGGCGAGGTAATTACAGTTGGTGTATTCTACAAATACTTTAAAGACCCTATAGAATATTATTTTAACCGCACGGGGCCTGCTACCAATACATTCAATATTGTAAACCCAAAACAGGCAGTTGCTTATGGCGCAGAGTTTGAGTTCAGGAAAAAGCTGGATGGAGTAAGCCAGGCATTAAAAAACTTTACTATCACAGGAAACTTCAGCTACATACACAGCAACGTAAAAGATACTATTAACCTTAACAGGCCATTGCAGGGCCAAAGCCCATACCTTATCAATGCAGGCCTGCAATATGATTTGGAAAAGGCTGGCTTGAGCGCTACAGTGTTGTTCAACCAGATTGGCCGCAGGATATTATTTGTTGGCAACGAAGCGGTGTCGAACATTTGGGAAAACCCAAGGCCATTGCTTGACCTTCAGCTTGCAAAAAAGTTGCTGAAGGGCAAAGGCGAAATAAAAATCAGCATCAGCGATATTTTCAACAAAATGGCTTATTTCTATCATGATTTGAATGATGACGGGAAGTATAAAGCAGGCACAAAAGATGTTTTAGCTATCAGCAGGAATTACGGCACCAACTTCAGCATATCATTTTCATACAACATAAAATAAAATTTTAAAAGCAAAACAATACACTCATGAAACGAATTTCATTATTAGCCACCGCTGCAATTTTACTGGCAACAGGTTGCCGTAAAATTGAAGTGGATGACAATGGCGATTCAAACAACAACAATAATGGGCCAACAGAAAATCTTATTCTTTCTGGCAAAATTGAAGCTGACCGCACATTAAAAACAGGCAACACTTATACATTAAAAGGTATTGTGTATGTAGTAAATGGCGCCAAGCTTACTATAGAGCCGGGTGTAACAATACAGGGGGAAAAAGCATCCCGGGGTACTCTGGTAATTACACGTGGCACGCAAATACTGGCTAATGGCACAGCAGAAAAACCAATTGTATTTACGAGCAGTGCATCATCGCCTGCACGTGGCGATTGGGGCGGCATAGTAATTTGCGGAAGGGCCAAAACAAACAATAGCTTTAATGGCGTAGCTGGCGTAGGCGAGGTAGAAGGCGGCGTGAATAATGCTGAAGGGCTTGGCTTGTATGGCGGCGCTGATGACAATGACAACAGCGGCATATTAAAATATGTGCGTGTGGAATATGCAGGCTACGCTTACTTGCCGGACAAAGAATTAAATGGCATTACATTTTGCGCTGTAGGCAAAGGCACAGAAGTAGATTATGTACAAGTAGCTTACGCTAACGATGACAGTTTTGAATGGTTTGGGGGTTCTGTTGACTGCAAGCATTTGATTGCATACAAAGGGCTTGATGATGACTTTGACACAGACAATGGTTTTAGCGGAAGAGTGCAATTCGCCATTGGTTTCCGTGATAGCCTGGTAGCAGATATTAGCGGCAGCAATGGCTTTGAAAGCGATAACGATGCAGGCGGCAGTGCTTTGCTCCCACAAACAAGCGCTGTATTTAGCAATGTAACATTGATTGGGCCAAGGGAAACAACTGCTAATATTGGCAACTCAAATTATAAAAGGGGCATGCACCTGCGCCGCAATACCTCCTTGAGTGTTTTCAATTCTATTGTGATGGGCTGGCCAACAGGTTTGTTAGTTGATGCAAGCACAGGCACGCCAACTGATTTGAATATTACGGCGGCAACACCCAAAATGATTTTTGAAAACAACATTATAGCCGGCAACAATACACAAATTAATTATACAGCCAATGCCACTGCGCCTACAGGCTGGGCTGCTGCTGATTTAATTGCGTATGTAAACAGGCCAGCAGGAGGCAACAGCGTATTGGCAACCGCTGCAGAAGCACAGCTTACAGCGCCTTTCAAATATGATAACAGCGTTGACTTTAACCCGGCTGCAGGTTCGCCAGCTTTGTCTGGCGGCGGTTTTGTAAATGCTAAAGTAGCTTCGTGGTTTACGGCTACTACTTACCGTGGGGCTTGCAATGCAGGCGACACATGGTGGAAAACATGGACAAGGTTTTAATCGAACTTTAGGATAAAAATGAAAAGGCAGCTTCAAGCTGCCTTTTTCAGTTTCCTGCAGTGTAATTTGATAACTGTAGAGTAACCTTCGTCTAATATTATTTTAACATGGCATCATTACCTTGCCTTAACTATCAAACAAGTTTCCTTAAGCAAATAGCAAATTCGAAATCCATGCTTGTACCGCTCCTTATTCTTAATGGAGCGGTTTTTTTATAGCAACAATATTGTAGCTTTAAAATTACAACTGTAACCATCTTGCTTATGAATTCTAATCCCATCGCTGCAAAACCCCATTATGCCGTACTTGATGGCCTTCGTGGAGTGGCTGCTTTGCTGGTGGTGGCATTCCACCTTTGCGAAGCACATGCACACAGCCGCTTTGAGCAAATCATTAACCATGGTTATTTAGCAGTGGATTTTTTCTTTTTGCTGTCGGGCTTTGTTATTGGCTATGCATACGATGACCGGTGGGGGAAATTAAGCATGGGTAATTTTTTCAAACGGCGCCTTATCAGGCTGCAGCCAATGGTTATTATAGGGATGGTTGTTGGGGCTGTGTGTTTTTATTTTCAAAGCGGCAGTTTATGGCCAATGATAAATACTGTGCCGGCATGGAAAGTAATTTTGATAATGCTTGTGGGCTTTACTATGTTGCCCGTGCCGCCTTCCATGGACATACGTGGCTGGATAGAAATGTACCCCCTGAACGGGCCGGGCTGGTCATTGTTTTTTGAGTACATCGCCAATATTTTATATGCTGTTGTTTTCAGGCGTTTTTCAAAAGTGGCGCTTGCTGTATTTGTTTTTTTGGCTGCCTGCCTTCTTGTGCATTTGGCTGTATTTGGCAAGCAAGGCGATGTAATTGGCGGATGGGCACTTGAGCCCGAACAAATGCATATAGGCTTTTCACGTGTGTTGTTCCCATTTTTTGCCGGCTTGCTGCTTTGCCGTTCTGTAAAAATCATGCAAGTAAAAAATGCATTTTTCATCTGTAGTATGTTGGTGGCCTTGGTTTTGTCATTGCCAAGGTTTGGCGGGGAATCAAAACTATGGTTGAATGGCTTGTACGATTCGTTTAGCATCATCATTATGTTCCCGTTGATAGTTTGGTTGGGCGCAGGCGGAGGGGCACAGGGCAAGTTGGCATCGAAGGTTTGCAAATTCTTTGGCGATATTTCTTATCCTATCTACATCACACACTACCCAATAATCTATATCTACACTGCATGGGTGTATGAAAATAAAATGCCGTTGGCAAGCGCACTGCCTTATACAATACTTTCATTTGTTGCCTGTGTTGCTGTTGCCTATACAAGTTTTAAGCTGTACGATGAGCCAGTGAGAAAATGGCTGGCAACAAAATTCTAAAGCAGGTAACAATAAAATAACAAACAGCATTCTGAAGAAAACGTACTTTACCTGAAATATCTTTTTATGAACTGGCCAGTCTTAATAGTTGTGGGCATCATTCTTTTGGCCCTGCTTGTTTTTATGGTAGTGCGTAATTACAAGGATGAAGAGGAATTTGAGGAGCATGCACATGGCGATTACCCAAAGCCGCACCACCACGATACTGATGCTGAGGAAACGCCCAAATAGTTTTGTATGTTTACCGCATGAAAATATTAACTGCATTTGTTGCGGCTTCTTTGTTTTTTATATCATGCAACCAAATCCCAGCAGAATTTAAAGAAAGGCTTAATGGAGCAGATAGCATTGCCATTAATTACTTTAACACCGGGGGCAAAATGGACAGCGTAGTGGCGGTAAAAATTATCCGTGACAAGAAACCCATTGAAGAATTAACCAGTTTTATTGCGCAAGGGGAGGCGGTTTCGCCTGATAAGAAGAGCTATGGCTACAATGGATCGGTTCATTTTTTCAAAAACGATATGGTAGTGCAGGATGTGTATTTTTGCAACAGCAAAGAATGCAATCTCTTTGTATTTTCATTCAATGGCAAGTGGCATTCAATAAACCTCTCTGGTGATGCAGCCAGTTTGTTATCTTCCACACAAAGCAAATGACCCGATGGTGCAGGCAATGTCAAATACCAGGCAACAGCGTTTTTTTTTGCTATGCTATTTTCTTTTTTTTACAGCGGGCATATTGTTGTCTGTATCCAAAGGCAAAGCAGCAAGTTTCCTGTTTTTAAATTCTTTCCACCGGCCTTGGCTGGATAGTTTTTTTATTTACTGCACTAATTTGGGCGATGGTTTTTTTGCTGTAATGCTGTCACTTATTTTCTTTTTTGTTGCTAAAGAAAAAAAACTGGGCTTTGTTTTATTTCTTGCTTATGCATCTACAGGCATTATAGCGCAAATTATAAAACCTTTAATCGAATCGCCAAGGCCGCAGGTATATTTTGCGCCGCAGTGGCTGCCATTTTTTATCAAGGGTGTAATCCATACCGGCCACAGCAGTTTCCCTTCGGGGCATACGGCTACTGCTTTTGCATTGGCTGTTGTATTTGCTTGGCGCTACAGCAGTAAATGGTTGCAGCTGTTGCTTTTGCTGCTGGCAATGCTTGTTGGTTTTTCAAGGGTTTATTTGTCGCAGCATTTTTTGGCTGATGTGCTTGCTGGTTCTTTTATTGGGGTAGCAGGCGGGTTGTTGTGTATTTATTTGTGCAGGGGTATAAAAGAAGAAGGGCTTGTGCTTAAGAAGAAACAAGAAAAATAATTTTCATCAGCAATTAATCCTTTCTGCTATCAAGCGTAAAGCCAAAAGTAGTCCCGATATCCACCGTGCTGCGTACATGTATTGTTTGCCCGTGTGCTTCCACAATATGCTTGCAGATGGAAAGCCCAAGCCCGCTGCCGCCCACTTTCCTGCTACGGGCTGCATCAGTTCGATAGAATCTTTCAAAAATCCTTCCCAAATGCTCTTCCGAAATGCCAATGCCATCATCGCTTATTTCCACTAAAATTTTCCGGCCTTCAATTTTATAAGCGCTGGCTTCTATGGTGCCGTTTTGTTTGCCGTATTTAATAGCGTTGTCAATAAGGTTAATCATCACCTGCCTTATTTTTTCTTTGTCGGCATATACTGTCAGCGGCAATTCGCAACCTTTTTTTATAGCAAGTTTCAATTGCTTTTCTTCGGCTTTCAACGCCAGTGTTTCAAATACATCCTTTATTAAATCCTGGATAATGAAATTTTCTTTATAAAGCAGTTGCTCGCCGCTTTCCAGCTTTGATATTTCATCAAGGTCATCCACAAGGTTTACCAGCCTCTCAATATTCCTTGAAGTGCTGGCAAGGAATTTTTTATTTATATCAGGGTTTTCCAGGGCGCCGCCAAGCAGTGTATGCACATATCCTTGTATAGCAAAAATGGGCGTCTTCAATTCATGCGAAAGGTTTTGAAGGAACTCTTTGCGGTAGGCTTCGTTTTGCTGCAGTGTTTCTATTTCGGTTTTCTTTTGCTCTGCCCATTCTTCCACATCGTCTCTCACTTCTTCAATGCTTTTCTGCGGCAAAATATTTTTATAATAAAATTCTTCCCGTTTGCTGGCTTTGGTTTGGTAAATGAGTTTGTATATGAGTTTTATTTTCCGGTTGATGAAACGGTGCAGCATAAAAAAAATAATGCCATAAGCGCCGGAAAAAATTACTGCAAGGGAAAGCAATCCTATCCACCAACTAAGCGTATAAAAATAAATGCCAATACTAATGGGGAATGAAATGACTGTTGCTGTGGTTGCAGATACTTGTTGCGGCGTTAAATTTTTGGA
>CAYRRL010000195.1:0-6068 GCA_964426665.1 uncultured Ferruginibacter sp.
GGTGTTGCAACGATTGGCGGCGTAGGGAAAGCTACTACCGTAACCGTGATAATATCCCTTGTGCTTTCGCAACCATTTACAGTTTGGCTCACATAATAAAATGTACTCCCTGTATTAACAGTTGAGGGTACTGGCGCAGAAGGGTATTCTGTACCGCCAAAAGGCGCATTGTACCATCTTAGGTTTGTACCGTTTGCAGTTAAAGCAGTTGCCGTTGAATGCTGGCAATATTGAATTATTGGGTTTGCAATGGCTGGCGCCGGGGGAGTGGCTTTTACAGTAATAGTAATAACAGCCCTTGGGCCTTCGCAGCCATTTACAGTTTGGCTTACATAATAATTTGTATTGCCCGGGGCAGCAGTAGATGGTGTTGGTGGGTTATTAGTACCTGATCCTCCGGTAGCCACAGTGTACCATAATAAATTATTGCCGGCAGCAGTTAAAATATTTTCTGTTTCGTTTTGGCAATATAAAGTGTTGTTGCCAGCTGTGACGGGTACAGCAGGTGTTGGGTTTACCGTTACTGTTATTGAGTCCTGGTTGCTTTCGCATGAGCCTGTTTTCTGGCTTACGTAAAATTTAAATATGCCCGGCGTTGTTGTTGCTGGCGTTGGTGCTGTTGTATTGGCCCCGCTGCCGTTTGCATACCATTGTAACGTAGCGCCTGCAACTGTAACAGTTGCATTTAAAACTGCTGCAGCCTCGTTTTGGCAATAAGAGATTGCACGTATGCTTATGCCGGGCGTTGGAAGCACAGGTATTGCATTCATTGATGTATCAAGCGGCGCAGATATACAGCCGGTAGAAACATCTTTCACTGTTACCTGATAATTAGTGCCGGGCGTCAAACCGGGAAAAGAAACGCCGGGCTGGTAGGCCCCGCCAATGCTGTATTCATAATTGCTGTTCAGCGGCGATGTAATTGTAATGCTCCCTGTAGCAGTACTGCATCCTGTTTGCACAGCACTAATAGTTGGCTTTGCAGGCGCACCTGCGATAGTATTAATAGCCAGGGGCAAAGGATTGGAAACACAACCGGAGTTTACGTCCTTTACAGTAACATTATATGTTGTGCCGTTAGTGAGCCCTGAAAATGTTAATGTTGATTGATAGTTGCCACCAACACTGTATTCATAATTTGCTCCAAGCGGGGCAGAAACGGTAATAATGCCGGTTGGCGCTGCACAGGTAGGCTGTTGTGTTACAGAAGCCGCTAATCCTGCCGGGCCTGGTGGCAAAGGGTTTATTACCACAGATTTTACAAGCGACACACAGCCCGTAACAACATTTTTTGCAGCAACATCGTAGGTGTTGCCCGGGGCAAGCCCTGGAAAATTGCCTGACGGCTGGTAAGGGCCTGCTGTGCCATCAACGCTGTATTGGATATTGGCTCCTGCAGGCGCTGAAACTGTGATAGTACCAGTTGGCGCTGCACAGGTAGGTTGTTGGGTAGCAGTAGCTGACGGCGTAGCAATATTTGGGTTTACTGTTAATGCCCCCGAAACATTTGATGTGCTGGTGCAGCCATTGCTGTTAGTTACCTTGCAATAAAAATATATTGTGCCAATATTAGCGGTGGACGGTGTATATGTTGGTGAGGTAGCACCGGGGAATGCAAAGCCCGAAGTATTATTGTTGCTTGTGTTTACATACCACTGGTAACCGCTTATGCTGCCGCTGCCCGCTGTTGCTGTTACGCTTAATTGGTTTGCAGCGGCAAACTGGCAAACGTTCTGCACTGTGGTGGATGGATGCACAGACACAATGGGCGCAGCATTAATAGTTACAGATATTGCCTGTGGCAGGCTTGTATCTGACGTAATGTTATTGATAACTGTAATACTCCCAGTATATGTACCTGCTGGCGCACTTGGGGGAAGCGGAATATTGAGAGGTGAAGCCGGAAGGTTTGCAGTGCTTATATCAGCAATGCCTGCTGCATTGGCTGCATTGTCCCAGTCAATATTATATTGGTTAGGGCTTCCGGTAGTGGTAAATGATAAACTGGCTGATGTGTTGTGTTCGCAAACTGCAGCAATAGGAGACGGCGTGATAGTTGGCAGGGGCGCCTTAAGGGCGCAGCCATCATTTTTATACACTGGCGGGCTGTTACCCCACCACACGGCATTGCCATCGCCGTTGCTGGGCCAGCCACTGCTATTATACGTTACCACATTTGAGGTGCAGTTATTAGCGCCATTTGCCACCTGAAGATACCTTGGGTTGCCACCAGTATTGTTGGCAAAGTTGCCGCTTACGCTCCAACTCTTGCTTGGAAAGGCAGAAATATCTGCAAGGATAACGTACAGGCCGCTGTTGCATATATTGCTCAAATCATACGTGGCATCAAAATTAGATGGGATTAAAATTACATTGCTATTCGCAGGTATGGGTGTTGCCGGAGAAGTTACGAATATCAGTGGGCAGCCACCGGTAGTTATTGTGCCAGTGCCATTTTTTGTAGTGGCATTTATGCCTGCTAAAGTATCAATTGGGAATAAACCAACCGGCACAGAAGGCGGGTTGTTGCTGGCATAGTACAATGTATAATCCCCTGCTGTTGCATCAGAAGTAGTAGTGAAGTAAACAAATTCGTTAATGCCTTCAGACGTTGATGGCGGTATGGCGCAGCCATTTACCATTGCAGCATTTATCACAGGGCACTGCCCCTTTATTAAAAAGGGGGCTAACAATATTATGAACATGCCACAAATAGGTTTCATGAATTGGATTTCCTTTTTTGCCCCGGTTTTCTTTATCGTTGCTGCCATTGCGAAGCAAAATTAAAGCCGCAAAGGTAGCTTGTTACAGCTTGATTAATACTATGAAATAATTGTTGCCCGGCAAGAAATATATTTTTGCCAGGTTGGTTTTCTTAAGGTTGGGATAAGGTGGTGTAAACAGCTATTTTGGTTTACTTATAAAGCAGTGCCTTTTAGAAAAAACTGTGCCGTTATCTGAGCTTCTTTGTTTTCCCGGCTGAATTTTATCCACCTATTCCTTACAACGTATTTTTTGCCTTTTTATTTGCCTGCAAAAAAAACATATTGAAAATATTTTTTTGCCATTCTGCAAAACAGTGTTTTGTTAGCTATACCCAATTGGTTTTCAAGGCAGGGCCACTACTTTATGGGAACAAAAACTTAACATTGAAATAATATGAATGCTTATATATTGCACAATCAATATATGCATAATCCCAAAACCATTGCCCGTGATATTAGCTGGCTTTCTTTCAACCACAGGGTGCTTCAGGAAGCGGCAGACGATACTGTGCCTTTAAAAGAGCGGATAAAATTCCTTGGTATTTTTTCTAATAACCTTGATGAATTTTTCAGGGTAAGGGTAGCCACGCTGCACCGAATGGTAGAGGTTGGCAAAAAAGGCAACATGCACCTTGAAGTGCGCCCGGAGTTGATACTGGAAGAAATTCAGGGTATTGTGCTGCAGCAGCAGAAAGAATTTGAAAGTACCTGGAATGATATTTTAAAAGAGCTGAAGAAACAGAAAATATTTTTGGTTAATGAAAAGCAATTGAACAGAGAGCAGCAAAAGTTTGTCGTTAATTATTTTGATGAAGAAATAAGGAGCAATGTGGTGCCCTTGATGATAGAAAGCATACAAAGTTTTCCTGTGCTAAGCGATAAAAGTATTTACCTGGCATGCAAACTCAGCAAAAAAGACAAGAGCATAGCCCAGCGTTTTGCATTGGTAAGCGTGCCTGCAAGGCGGTTGCCACGTTTTATTATATTGCCATCAAAACAGGGTGAGCACCATATTATTTTACTGGAAGATATCATCCGGTATTGCCTGCCCTATATTTTTTCTTTTTTTGGGTATGATACTTTTTCATCGCATATCATCAAGCTTACAAGGGATGCAGAAATTGATATTGACAACGATATTTCCACTTCGCTGATACAAAAAATTGAAAAGGGCTTAAAGAGCCGCAAGAAAGGGAAAACAGTCCGTTTTGTTTACGATAAAAATATCGACCCTTCATTGCTTATATACCTGGTGAAGCGCCTTGGGCTTACGCAAAAAGACAACCTGATACCTGGCGGCAGGATACATAATTTTAAAGATTTTATCAATTTCCCTGATTCGGTTTTCTTACAAAAAAACCCAAGAAAAAAACCTTTTGTGCACCCATTGCTGAAAAATTTTACAAGGGTTACTGATGTGGTGTTGCAAAAAGATGTGCTGCTCAACTTCCCTTACCATTCATTTGACAGCGTTATTGATTTATTAAGGGAGGCAGCCATTGACCCGGAAGTAACACATATAAAAACCACTTGCTACCGGTTGGCTAACCGTTCCAAAATTATAAATGCACTAACCAAAGCAGTACGCAACGGTAAACATGTAACAGTGGTGATTGAATTAAGGGCAAGGTTTGATGAAGAAGCCAACCTGGAATGGAAAGAAGAACTGGAAGAAGCCGGCGTAAAAGTATTGCTCGGCGTGCACAATATGAAAGTGCATGCAAAGCTTTGCCTGATAAAAAAAGTAGTAAACAAGCAAACTACGCATTATGGATTTGTAAGCACGGGCAACCTCAATGAAAATACGGCTAAAATATATGGCGACCATTGCCTGCTTACTTCCGACAGGAATATAATGGCTGATGTAAACAGGATGTTTAATTATTTGGAGCAGCCAAAAACACGGTTGAAAGTTTTGCGTTCCTGCAAAACACTGATGGTGAGCCCTGTTTCGATGCGGAAGCAAATTATGGCACTGATTGATAGGGAAATTAAAATTGCTAAAACAGGGAAGCCGGCAGCCATTACGCTAAAGCTAAATTCGCTTAGCGATATTGCCTTAATAACAAAACTAAATGAAGCGGCTAAAGCAGGAGTGGAACTAAAGATGCTGATAAGGGGCATTTGCTGTATGATGACAGAGAATGTGAAGTTTAAAATACCAGTGCAGGCCATAAGTATTGTGGATGAGTATTTGGAGCATGCAAGAGTAATGATCTTCCATAATGGCGGAAAGGAAAAAACTTTTATTTCTTCTGCCGACTGGATGGTAAGGAATATTGACCACCGTATTGAAGCAGCCTGCCCCATAATTGAAAAAGGCATACAGCAGGAACTGAAAGATATTTTGCAAATACAACTCAGGGACAATATTAAAGCCCGCCTTTTAGATAACGAACTCAGCAACCAGTACATTAACCCACGCAATACAAAAAAAATACGTTCGCAGGTGGAGATATACAACTACTTATTCCGCAAATTATCCACATAAGTTTTACAGCGTCTTTTCTTTTTACAGCAAGTGTTTTACAAACCTATCTTTGTTTCATTGTCCATAGTTCATGGAGAT
The DNA here is from genome assembly GCA_964426665.1 of uncultured Ferruginibacter sp. Classification (GTDB taxonomy): domain Bacteria; phylum Bacteroidota; class Bacteroidia; order Chitinophagales; family Chitinophagaceae; genus Ferruginibacter. The sequence goes on from CAYRRL010000195.1 coordinate 5,335, forward strand.
TTAGTCCATAGTTCAGTAATTTATAGTAGCCGACTATCGCCCATTGACTGTTTACCATTGACAATTCAAGATGAGACTCGCCGCAATAGACATAGGCAGCAATGCTGCAAGGCTTTTGATAACAGAGGTGCTGGAAGATGCACAGGGCAATGCCACATTCAATAAGCTGAATTTGGTGAGGGTACCATTGCGGCTTGGCTTTGATGTGTTTGACCAGGCTATTATTTCAAAGCGGCGCATTGGCATGATGCTGCAAACGATGAAAGCATTCAAGCATTTGTGCAATGCCTATGATGTAAGCCATATTAAAGCCTGCGCTACCAGCGCAATGAGGGATGCAAAAAATTCTGCCGATATAATCCGCAAAGTGCGGCTTGAAACCGAAATAGCGATTGAAGTAATAAGCGGCGACCTGGAAGCCAACCTGATTTATGAAAACCATGTAGCCGAAACCATGGATAAAGACCACAGCTACCTGTACATTGATGTGGGTGGCGGCAGCACTGAGCTTTCTTTTTTCAGCAACGGCATTTTGATTTATAAAAAGTCATTCAACATCGGCACCATTCGCTTATTAAAAAATATGGTTGCCGAAAAAGAGTGGTATGAAATGAAAGACACTATCCGGGCTGTTACCAAGGGGCATAAAGAAGTAGTGGCCATCGGCACTGGAGGCAATATCAACAAAGTATTCAGCATGAGCAAGCGCAAAGACGGGAAGCCGCTGCAACTGG
>CAYRRL010000196.1:0-6062 GCA_964426665.1 uncultured Ferruginibacter sp.
TTATCAAAATACTTTTTGAAGCTTATGCTTTTTTTGATTTTGCCATTTTAGGCTTTGGCAACATTTCTTTTTGTTCTTTGCGTTCGCCTTTTAAGGTGCCCGCCAGTTTTACTGCTTCATAAGCATTCAGCAAGCCGCCTGTTTTACTGATATCGCTAAGCCTTGTTTTATCTTCTGTGCCGGGAATGTTTACATCTATATCGGGCTGCACAGCAGATTTTTCAATTACATATTTCAATTGCTTTGCGCTAAGCTTTGGGAAATACTCAAGCAGCAAAGCAGCAGTGCCTGCCACCACAGGGCATGCCATGCTTGTGCCTGATAATTTGCCATAGGTATTGCCACCGGGTATTGTTGCATATATCTGCACACCGGGGGCAAACACATCCACATCCCTTTTGCCATAGTTGCTGAACCTTGCAGTAAGCCCGCCATTCTTCGGGTCGCCGCTTGCCCCTACGGTTATCCAGTTTGCAGCCCTTGTGCCATCAAGAAAATTAACTGTAGGGAAATTGTCTGTGCTGTCAATGTTTTTTGAGTCGTTGCCTGCTGCATGCACCAATAGCACGCCTTTCTTTTCTGCATATTTCACTGCATCATCCACCCATTGTTTTTGTGGCGAAAAATCTTTGCCAAAACTCATGCTTACCACTTGTGCGCCATTGTCAACAGCATAGCGAATGGCCAATGCAATGTCTTTGTCATGTTCATCGCCATCGGGCACAGCCCTCAGCATCATAATGCGAACGTTGTCTGCAATGCCATCCCCGCCTTTGCCGTTGTTCCTAACGGCAGCTATTATGCCAGAACAGTGTGTGCCATGCTTTGACGTAGCCGCCATAACATCGTTGTTGCCATAGTTGCGGTCGTTGATATCGCTTTCATTGTCTTTTACAATATTTTTCCTGTACTCTTCCGGTGCTTTGTCTGCAGACTCTGATTTGCGTATGCTGCCTTCAAATTCTTCAATCAACTGTTTGTTGGTAATATCATCGCTGCCGTTTGCCCTGCATATTTGTGCCATAAAGCCTTTTATCCTTTTGGCATCCATATCTGTGCCTTTGTAATTTTCAACATCGGTGCAGTTGTATTCCTGTTTGCCAAGTTCTTTTGCCAATACAGAATCGCCTTTCAAAAAACCGGGCAGCATTTTCTTAAGAAATGCTATTTCCTGTGGGTTTATGTCGCCGGTAATTGCCTGCTGCGCTTTTTTATAGGTTTCTAAATCTTTTTTTTCTTCTTCGCTTACAGAAGATTCATCAGGCACCAGGGAACCGAATTTTGCTTTGAGTGTGTGGTAAACCCTTGCAGCCTCGTAGCTGTCTTCCTTTACATTGCGCCCGTCTTTGCCACCCAAAAAATTCCAGCCATGCATATCATCCACATAGCCGTTTTTGTCGTCATCAATGCCATTGCCGGGTATTTCTTTTGGGTTTACCCACAGTATAGGCTTAAGGTCTTCATGCAAAGTGTCTATCCCACTGTCGATAACAGCCACCAGCACACGCTTGCTCTTTAGTTTTTTTGTTTTTAAAAATTCGTACGCTTTATCAAGGCTGATGCCATAATAGCCTGTTTCGGCTTTGTCGAGTTGGTGCCAGTTGTTGGGTACGGCTTCCTCTTTGTCTTGCGCAAAACTCAGGGTGCATGCCACCAGAGCGGCACCCATTAAATACAACGATTTTAGCATGTTCATTTTTTTGTTGAGGGATGCAATTTATTGCAATGGGTGGATATACGGCCGCCACTAGTAAAAAACAGGCAGATTTTAGCAAAATTGTAAACTTTACAGGGCAAGCTGTTTTACAAACCACCCGGCGGGGAACCGGGGTGAAACCTGCGGCATTTTTTCAAACAGGCCATACATGGTGCTGCCGCTGCCGCTCATTGCTGCATATGCAGCGCCATGTGCATACAATGTTTCTTTTGCCTGCTGCAATACGGGATAGGCTGAAAATATGGCGGGCTCAAAATCATTGCCAATATTTTGCCGCCATAATTGTACTGGCTGTTGGATATGTTGAAGCAAATTCTTTGATGCTCTATTACCATCAGGCCCGCTCTGCTTCCGATAGCTATCGGAATGTGCAAATGCCCAGCCGGTATTGATATGTATAGCGGGGTTTACCAGCAGCAAATGATAACCGGCTAATGAAATGTTGAGCGGTTGCATTGCTTCCCCTCTTCCGGTGGCAAAGCAAGGTTTGTTAATAATAAAAAAAGGGCAATCGCTGCCAAGGGCAAGTGCATATTCAATCAATTGCCCTGTTGAAAGGCCAAGATTGAATTTATCATTCAGTAATTTTAAAGCAAAAGCGCCATCGGCAGAGCCGCCGCCCAGGCCTGCGCCCAGTGGGATGGCTTTATGCAGGTGCATTTGCACAGCAGGCAATTGGGGAAAATCACTTTTAAGAAGGCGGTATGCCTTTACGCAAATATTATCACTGGTATTGCCATCCACCACAAAACCGGTTTGGCTAAAAATTACGCCTGCCCCATTGTCCCTTGCCCTTATTATTTCCAGCGAATCATGCAGCGGCACGGGGATGAATACAGTTTCTAAATTATGAAAGCCGTCTTCCCTTTTGCCTAGGATATGCAGGCCAATATTTATTTTACAATTGGGGAAAACAACCATTAAGCTGAAAATTGAGATTGGAGAGTTGAGAGCGGTAATTTTTCATTTTCAATTGCTCTCTTTCAATTATTCTTTATTTCTTCCTGTTATTAATCTCGTCCCTTATAGCAATCGCTTTGATGTAGTCTTCCTGCTCAAGCACTTCGTTTAATAAAGTATTCAGTTCCTGCAGCGACAAAGATTTTAAATCTTCCCGGCTGCTATCGGTAGTAATGGGTTGCTGTGCGCCGGAAGATTTTTTCTTTTCATCATTTTCCATCAGTATACCGGCGCTTTCCAAAATATTTTCATAAGTAAAAATAGGGCACCCGAAACGCACGGCCAGTGCCAGTGCATCAGATGTACGGGAATCAATTTCCACTGTGTCGTTTTCGCTGCTGCACACCAGCTTGCTGTAAAAAATACCTTCCTGCAAATCGTTTATCACTACTTCGTGCAGGTCAACATTAAAGGCCAGCATGAAGTTTTTCATCAGGTCGTGTGTAAGTGGGCGGCTTGGGTTCATTCGCTCAAGCGCCACTGCTATTGCCTGTGCCTCAAAACCGCCAATAACAATCGGCAGCCTGCGCAGGCCATTAATTTCGCCAAGCACCACAGCATACGAATGCGTTTGTGTAATGCTATGTGAAAGTGCCACTATTTCCAGTTCTATTTTTTTCATAAATCAGCCACGAAACTAAGGGATTTTTCTATACAATACCCTTTTGGCACGGGGCGCCAAAGCAGTTTAGTAACAGCTTGCCCAACCTTGCCAGCATGCCCATTGCAAAATAAAAAAGCAGCTTATTTTGTGGCGGCTATTGCATTTCATTTTTCTGCGCTGTATTTTACTGCTGGTTTTCTTTATACATTTTTCAATAACCATCCCCCATACTTTTACCATGGGCATCTCCAGCATACTTCCATCCAGGCGGTGCATGCTTTTTTGAATCCTCATATTGGCGCTGGTGGCTAATTTTTTTGGCGGCTATTATTTTTACTATGTTCCTTTCAATAAACAGGAAGTTCGCAAGCAGGCTTTTTATATCCTGGCCAACACTAGTAAAATTGCCAATGAAAAAATACCCATACAGAAAAGCTGCTGGGAAACCTTGCAAAACAACAATAACAGGACAGGCAAAGCCCGGATGTTTTAAAACAAAGCATTGCGTCCAAAAACCGGCGGGCTTCTATGCTTATTTATTGAGCAAATGCACCGGCAACGAAAAATACCTGTTGTTAAATTATGCACAGCAGGGCTTTGCCAATTTTAAAAACACGGTAGTGCCGGCACATTTAATGCGTATGGGCTTACTTGTGGCAAAAGATGATGAAATAAAGTTTTTCAGCGCCAGTTTCAGGGCTTATATCATCATGCAAAAAAACAATGCCAATGCAGAGGAAACAACAAAACAATTTAGCGAAGAAAGCAGTTGGCGGGCCGCTAAAACCATATTGCTTGTATTGGTGGCTTTGTTTATTTTCTTTACGCAGGAACAGGCATTCCAAAAAAATGCTGGCGCTGCTTGGCGGCATTGGCACCATACTTACTTTTTTGCTGCGGTTCATTACTGATGGAGGCAATTTGGTATCGGGCAAAAAATAAATTGAAAGGCTGCAAATAAAAAAGCCCCTCAACAAAGCTGAGGGGCTACTGCGGACTGGACGGGACTCGAACCCGCGACCTCTGCCGTGACAGGGCAGCATTCTAACCGACTGAACTACCAATCCTTTAACCCGGCCTTTACAACCAAAATCATCAATGAATTTAGCCGTATTTTTTCGGGAGTGCGAAGATAGGGTGATTGCATTTCCATACCAAAATTTTTATTAAAAAATTCTGCTGCCATCAATTTATATTTGCCTTTGCGATTGATAATAAATTCATAACTGAAAAATACTGATATGCCTGAACTTAAAAACCGACAGTTTTTGGATTTTGAAAAGCCAGTAAAAGACCTGTACGACCAGTTAGAAGTATTGAAAGCCACACAGGAAAAAAGCAAGGCAGACATGAGCGGCGCTATTGCGGCTATTGAAGAAAAGATAATTGAGGCTAAAAAAGAACTGACCCAAAACTTAACACCATGGCAAAGGGTGCAGCTAAGCCGCCACCCCGACAGGCCGTATACATTAAAGTACATCGAAAAAATGAGCACCAACTTTATGGAGCTCCATGGCGACAGGAATGTGAAAGACGATAAAGCCATGGTGGGCGGCTTTGCGCAATTAGATGGAGAAACGGTAATGATTATCGGCCAACAAAAAGGCATTAATACAAAAATGCGGCAGGTTCGGAATTTTGGCATGGCTAACCCAGAAGGGTACAGAAAAGCTTTAAGGCTGATGAAGCTTGCTGAAAAATTCAACAAGCCAGTTATTACATTAATTGACACGCCCGGCGCCTACCCCGGCCTGGAAGCAGAAGAGCGTGGCCAGGGCGAAGCTATTGCAAGGAATATTTTTGAAATGCTGCGCCTGAAGGTGCCTGTTATCTGTGTCATCATTGGCGAAGGCGCCAGCGGCGGCGCATTGGGCATTGGCGCAGGCGACCGTGTATATATGATGGAAAATACCTGGTATACTGTTATCTCTCCCGAAAGCTGCAGCAGTATTTTGTGGCGCAGTTGGGACAAAAAAGAAATAGCTGCAGAACAGTTAAGGCTTACAGGGAGCGACATGATGAAGTTTGGTTTGGTAGATGGCGTAATACCCGAACCTTTGGGCGGCGCCCACTGGGACTATACAGAAGCCGGCAATATTTTAAAGAGCTTTTTAATACCTGTGATAAAAGAACTGAAAGCAATACCTGCAGAACAGCGCTCAAAAGAAAGGATTGAAAAGTTTAATAAAATGGGTTTTTGGGAAGAAAAAACATTAGAAAGCACAAACGCATAAAAACGGTTGTTATTTTCCGTTAGTGCCCGTACTGAATAAAATGGGCCGCTTATATTTGAACAAATAATTTGCTATGCTAAAAATCGGCGTTTTTGGAACGGGCCATTTAGGCAAATTCCACCTGAACAACTGGAAGGAAATTGAAGGCGCTGAACTTGTTGGCTTTTTTGACCCTGACAATGCAACAGCAACTGAAGTAAGCAGCAAATATTCTTTAAAAAGGTTTGATACGGTTGAAGCCCTCCTTGACGCCTGCGACGCCGTGGATATTATTGCGCCCACATCTTTTCATTTTGAATTATGCAAAGCTGCCATTACAAAAGGCAAGCATGTATTTGTGGAAAAGCCATTGGCCAATACAATGGATGAAGCAAGGGAACTGGTAAAACTGGCCAAAGAAGCTGACATAAAAATGCAGGTAGGCCATGTGGAGAGGTTTAACCCTGCTTTCCTGGCATTAAAAGAAAACAAACTGGAGCCAATGTTTATTGAAGTGCACAGGCTTGCACAATTCAACCCTCGTGGTACAGACGTAAGCGTTATCCTC
>CAYRRL010000197.1:0-2655 GCA_964426665.1 uncultured Ferruginibacter sp.
AAGCCTGTCGGCGACTACAATTTTTTTGAACAGCCCCCACAGCATTTGCCTTGCGCCTGAAGTAATGTTGCCGTAATTAAACTTAAAACTGGCTTTGAGCTGTGGCAAAAAATGATGCGCCCTTTCTACCGGCCCTGCAATAATTTTTGTGAACAGCAAAAGGTAGGAGGCAAAGTGGCCAAAATGTTTTTCAGCTTTTTCGTTGCCCCTTTTTATTTCTATTAAATAACCAATTGCCTGAAAGGTGATATATGAAATGCCAAGCGGCGCTGCGATATCAATAAACAGGCTGCCCGGCGCTATGTATTGTGAATGGAATAGTTTGCCAGAAATAAAATTAACGGCGCCAGTAAAAAATGAACCGAAGAAATTGGTGTACTTAAAAAAAACAAGCGTGGCAATAATAGCAGCCGCCGCTGCAATGAATATTTTTTTCTTTTTGTTTTCGGATGCTGCTTTTTCAATGGCAAGGCCGGCATAATAGCCCACTATAGCAATGGCAAATGGCACAGGCAAATATTGCGGTTGTGCATAGGCATAAAAAAAAGTGCTTGCCGCAAGCAGCCAAAGCCACCTGTATTTTCCCGGCAACAGCCAATACACTATTGCTGCAACAATAAAAAAAGCAAAGAAGGCAAATGAATTAAAAACCATACTTGCTCAGTTTTAAAAAATGCAACATGGTTTTCATAGTGGGTAGCAGGAATAATATTTATTATTGAAGGCGGTTGCTGATGCTTGCCACCATTTCGCCCACATTTTTCCAGCTTTGTATTTCTTTTGCGGTAAAGCGTATCCTGAATTTTTTTTCAACTGCTGCCACCAGTTCCACATGCGTCAGCGAATCCCAGCCTTCCACATCATCAGCCGTGCTTTTTTCTGTAAGTTTCAAATCGCCTTCGTCCAATACATCGTTGAACACGGAAGCCACATTATTAAGTATATCCTCCTTTTTCATCGTTTAATTATTTGAGGGTAATAAATGTTTCCCTTTTTTTAAAGTTTTCAATATCTAATAACCAATACCCATCGCTTATAGCAAAGCCCAACTTTTCATAATGATCTTTTACAAGTTCATTTTTTGCCGTCGGTATATATTCTCCTTTAAGGTATTTAACACCTTCTTGTTTTGCAAAAGCCGAAAGCCTGTTAAGCATAAAATTTTCCATGCCTCTTTTCAATACCCTGCAGCTCATCATCCAGTTTTCGATAAAAAAGCAATTCTGTTCCTTTTTTAATACTACTATCCCAATCAGCCCGTTATCGCCGAACTTGTCTTCCAATGTAAACGTAAAACTTGCATATTCATTGTCATTGGCTATCTTCTCTATGTCTGCTTCTGTATATCTAACTGTCCTCAGGTTAAACTGGTTGCTTCTTTGTGAAAGTTGGGCCACCCTCGGCGTATTGAATTTGGTAAATGGCTCTGCCAGCGATACCATACCCAAACTCTGCAAAAATTCATCCTCGCTTGCAAAGCTTTTTTGCAACACAGCCCTTTGTGCTTCCACCTGGTATTGCTTTGTCCTTTCGGCATCCAGGCCCGAAAAGGAAGCGGTTTCAAAAAGGTTGAGGCTGTATAAATATTCTAAATAATCAGCAGGGTCTTCGGGTAATTCAGGCACTGTAATGCCCGGTATGTTTTCCCTCACAATGTTTCTTTCAAACGGGTTGTCGTCTAAGAAAACCATCGAGTCAAAGCCAATATTAAGTATGCTTTGTATATGCCTGATGTTGTCAACCTTTGTTTCCCAGTTGGCCACAAATACTGCAATGTCTTCCAGCCGCAGTACCATGTCAGGGTGTTTTTCAAATGGCTCTTTTGCTATTGATTCTGTATTCTTGCTGCATACTGCTATTATAATCCCCCGCTGTTGCAGTTTTTTTAGCCAGTACTGGAATTCGCTGAAAGCCTTGCCAATGCCAAGGCTGCCTATTTGTATGTTTTCAATGCCGTCATCGCCAATGATGCCGCCCCATGCTGTATTGTCAAGGTCAAGCACCACACATTTTTTGAACCTGCCATGCAAGGATTTAATAATGCCAATGGTGCTAAAGGCTATTGCCGGCAACACATCAAGGCCCAGCACTATTTCAGTATTGATATAAATGTTGGTTTGAAAGAATTGGCCTTTGCCAAACAGGTTTTGCAACGATGAAATGTCGCACACAAAAAAATCGGCATTGTTGCAGGCAAAATCCATCAGCCCGCAATTGAGTTTCCTTAATTGATAAAGGAATGACGAAGCAGTTTTATTGGAGTAGTTGCCAAATACGGCATCGTTTATTTCGGTATAATTATAATAAATGATTTTTGCAGAAAGTTGCTGCTTTAGCCGGTTGTGCATTTCAGCAATCAGTTGCAACCTCTCATTTGCCAGCGACGGATAGGCTTCCGGGCTTAGTTTATTATAAGCGCTCAGCAATTTATGGCTGCATTGAAAAATGATGATAACATCAGGGTTGTACTTATATAATTCGCTTCCCGTATCAAACACCTGCAACTCTACCTGCCCAAAATCTGCTTCCCAAACCTTTAAGTCGAAGCCCTCATTAAAGCCTGCGCCACGAAGCGCCTGCGCCAGCAGTTGTATGGCGCTATCGCCCAGCAGCGCAACCTTCACCGGTACAAGCCCGGTAAAATCTTTCTTTAAA
>CAYRRL010000197.1:2665-6054 GCA_964426665.1 uncultured Ferruginibacter sp.
TTCAGAGAATGTTTGCATACATCAATATATCAATAAGGCCTGCCGTCACAGTTGAAGTTGGTTTTAAATTCAAATGATTCAAGAACATAGAAAAAGGGAATATTCAATTTCCCAAGAGGGGCAATGCGTAAAGCAAAATTGTAAAATAATTTTAAGCCGGCATTTTGCCTTGACAATTCAAAAATAGAAGTTTATTGAACAAGAATTGCCAAAGCAGGCGGGATTGTGGTTTGAACAGTGATTTCTCATACTTAAAGTATTGTTGCGGTTCTTTATTGTTTTGCCTTCATTTAGAAGGGCCGCCGATCACTAAAATTACGGGCAGTTAGCAAGTTTGCCAGGTGTTGCCGCAGCAGCCAACATCTTTTTGCAAGCAAAGGGAAAAATCAAAAATATTTTTTTAGATTTGCCTAAATTTAATTTTAAGCTATACAAATTATGAAAAGGCAGTTGTCTGTCATATTGTTTTTTATATTTATTGTTTCGCTGTATGTTTCGTGTGCCAAGCTAATGCCTGGCGGGCCTGCCGCGGATGAAGTGCTGGATGGCCCACTGGAAGGGCTTACGGCTGAGCAAAAGAAGAGGTTTCTTAAAGGCGATGCTGCATTTAATGATGAAGTTTTCAGCAGCGGCAATGGCCTTGGGCCTTTGTTTGTTGCCAGTTCATGCGCTACCTGCCATGCAGGCGATGGCAAGGGGCACCCGTTTACAACGCTTACACGCTTTGGCCAGCGGGACAGTACAGGCAATCGGTTCCTTCACCTTGGCGGGCCGCAGCTGCAGCAAAGGGCATTGCCTGGTTTTGCCGGCGAGCAAATCCCTGCCGGTGCCACATTTTCAAAGTTTACGCCGCCGGCCAATACAGGGCTTGGCTTTTTTGAAGCGGTAACAGACGCAACCCTTCTGGCATTGGCCGACGAAAATGATGCCGATGGCGATAGCATCTCCGGACGGCCCAATTGGGTTCATGCCTGGCCTTATTCTGCAATACGCAATGGCAGTGTTATTGTAAATGGTAAATACATTGGCCGCTTTGGCAAAAAAGCTGCTGTGTATGATTTGCTGCAGCAAACCGTAAATGCTTACAACCAAGACATGGGCATCAATTCATCTTACGAGCCTTTCAATACTTACGACGGCCAGGAAGCAGATGCAGAGGTTTCGAACCAAACGGTTCAGGATTTGGTATTTTACCTGCAAACTTTAAAAGTGCCTCTGCAGCGAAACCAAAACGATGCTGCGGTAATAGAAGGTAAAAATGTTTTTATGAATATCAATTGTGGCAAATGCCATGTGCCGCAATTGCAAACCGGGCCGTTCCCAATAGAAGCAATATCCTATAAAACTTTTTTCCCTTTTACCGATTTGTTGCTTCATGATATGGGCCCCGGGCTGGATGATGGTTACACCGAGGGCAATGCGCTTTCCTCAGAATGGCGCACCCCTGCGTTGTGGGGGCTTGGCCTTTCGGCTAACTCACAGGGCGGCGGGCTTTTTTTAATGCATGATGGCAGGGCAAAAAGCATTGAAGAAGCCATACTGATGCATGGGGGCGAAGCGGAACAAAGCAAACAGGGCTTTAAACAATTAAACAACGAAAAAAAAATACAGCTCCTAAAATTCCTTCAATCGCTGTAACACAATCAAAATATGAAAAGGCGGGATTTTATTAAAAACACTTGTGCGGCCTGCGTGCCTGTGGCAGCATTGTCTGCATTGGCCACAGGGTGTTCTTTGCTTTCAAATACCTCAGGCAGGCTGGTTAAAGACGGCCTGGTATTGCAAAAAGATGATTTTGAAATAAAAGACAAAGGCAACAGCGCCTACCGTTCTTTTCTGGTAATAAGAAACGATGCATTGAAATACCCCCTGTGTATTTACCGCTTCAGCGACAATGATTATTCTGCTTTGTGGATGTCATGCTCACACCAGGGCGCAGAGCTGCAGGCATCAGGCGATTATTTGCAATGCCCTGCGCATGGCAGTGAGTTTAATAACAGGGGAGAAGCAACAAGCGGCCCGGCAAGTTCAAGCCTGCGTTCCTTTCCTGTAACTGTAAGCAACAACGAAATCTTTATTGATTTAAGAAAGCAATCATGAAACAAGCCCTTATATTTTTTTCATCCATCATTTGTTTTGCAAAAGCAACTGCACAAATAGACCCAGTGTTGCTAAGGGTTAATGCTGCCGATACAGGGAACCTTGCATTAAATATGGATGCTGTGTACAACAGGCCATTGTTACAGCCCGGCAAGCTGCCTGTTTCGCTGGGCGGCTACGTAGAGGGCAATTATCAATACAAAAGCGAAAACGGTGTTTCAGAAGGGCACCAGTTCCAGTTCAGGCGGCTTACTTTATTTGTAGCATCCACCATTTACAAGCGATTAAAATTTTTAACCGAAATAGAGTTTGAGGATGGCGCAAAAGAAATCAATGTAGAGTTTGCTTCGCTTGATTTAGAAATGGCACCGTTGCTCAATTTGCGGGGCGGCATTATTATGAACCCGGTTGGCGCCTTCAACCAAAACCACGATGGCCCCAAGTGGGAGTTTATTGACAGGCCTGTGGCAGCCACGCAAATGCTGCCAGCCACATTTAGCAATGCAGGCTTTGGCCTGTACGGGAAAAAATATACCGGTAATTGGGTGTATGCCTACGAAGCCTACTTATCCAACGGGTTTGATGCAAGCATTGTTGACAACGGCATGAACAAAACTTTTTTGCCGGCTGTTAAAGAAAACAAAGAAAGATTTGAAGAAAGCTTCAACGGAAGCATGCTGTTTACCGGCAAGTTTGCCCTGCGTAACAGGAAAGCAGGGGAGATAGGCTTTTCATACATGGGCGGTGCTTACAATAAGTTTCAGGATGATGGGTTGGTGCTGGACAAGAAAAGGCGTGTAAATGTTTTTGCAGTTGATTTCAATACAACATTGCCAAAGTTCAACACATTTATTAATGGAGAGTACGCTTTTATCAATATTGATTTGCCGGAAAACTATACAGAACAATATGGGAGAAAGCAGCAGGGAGGTTTTATAGACATTGTGCAACCCGTTTACAGCAAACCGTTATTTGGCTTTGGCAAATCGGTTGTCAATGCTGCACTAAGGTTAGAATATGTTGACTGGAATAAAGGCAGGTTCAAATCAACCGGCGGCAATATTTCAGATGAACTTTTTTCTGTTTCACCGGCAATAAGCTGGAGGCCGGCACCACAAACAGTTTTCCGGTTTAACTATACACACAGCCGCCAAAAAGATTTATTGGGCAACCCGCCATCCAAAAAAGGGGCAATACAATTTGGGTTCTCTACATACTTTTAAAAAAGCTGCCGGTTAAATTTTTGTTGCCAGTTGTTAAGCATCGGGTATTTTATAGAACAGCCACTA
>CAYRRL010000198.1:0-6043 GCA_964426665.1 uncultured Ferruginibacter sp.
CCCATACCCCTTTTACAAAGATGGTTATAAACTTGTCGAAGCGCCACATCTTGGCATGGAGCACCAGAGCGCCACCGCTTACGGCAACCAATATAAGAATGGTTATCTCGGCAATGACCTTAGCGGCTCAGGCTGGGGCAACAAATGGGATTATATCATCATCCACGAAAGCGGCCACGAATGGTTTGCAAACAACATCAGCACAAAAGATATTGCAGATATGTGGGTGCATGAAGGTTTCACATCTTACAGCGAAGTGCTATTTACAGAATACCATTATGGCAGGCAGGCAGGCAATGAATATGCTATTGGGTTGAGGAGAAACATTAGTAACGAAAAGCCAATCATCGGCCCATATGGCGTAAACAAAGAAGGCAGCGGCGATATGTACCCCAAAGGCGCAAATATGCTGCACACCATCAGGCAGGTGATAAATGATGATTCTTTGTTCAGGAATATATTAAGGGGGCTGAATAAAACTTTTTTCCACCAAACAGTTACCACAAAACAAATCGAGGATTACTTCTGCAAAGAAAGCAAGATTGATTTCAGCAAAGTATTTGACCAATATTTAAGGGCTGCAAACATACCCACGCTTGAATATAAAATCAATGGCAGAATGCTGCAGTACCGCTATGCAGATTGCATTACAGGGTTCAATATGCCCTTGAAAATAAATGCCAACGGCGAAAAATGGATAAAACCCACTATAGAATGGCAGGCATTGAAAGTGCCAGGCAATACAGAACTTACTGTTGACCCAAATTTTTACCTCAATACAAAAAAGGTAGAGTAAATTAGCGGCAAACAGCAGCATGAGCCAGATAAGAAGGCAAAGTATTATTTCGTCGGCAATGGTATATGTGGGCTTTGCCCTTGGCTTTCTTAATACTTATCTCTTTACAAAAGAAGGCGGCTTTACCAAAGAGCAATACGGGCTTACAGGTATTTTTATAGCTGTAGCCACTATGATGTTTTCGTTTGCCAATCTGGGCATGCAGGCTTACATCTATAAATTTTACCCTTATTACAACGACAACCTCGGCAAAAAGAAAAATGACCTGCTTTCCTGGGCATTGCTGGTATCGCTAATTGGTTTTTGCCTTGTTACAATTTCCGGGTTCCTGTTCCGTGACACTGTCATCCGTAAGTTTGGCAATTCGCCCTTGCTTATACAGTATTATTACTGGATATTCCCCTTTGGCCTTGGGCTTACTTTGTTTTGCATACTGGAGAGCTATGCCTGGCAATTAAAAAAAGCTGTGCTCACCAATTTTTTAAGGGAAGTGCAGTTCAGGGTTTTTGTTACGCTTTTAATTATTCTTTTTTTTGCAGGCACGCTTGCAAGCTTTGATATCTTTATAAAAATATACTCCTTTGCTTATTTGGCCGTTGCTTTAATACTTCTTGTGTTCCTGATAGCCAAAGGGCATATCCATCTAGTTTTTACACCCAGTATTGTTACCAAAAAATTTTTAAAGAAAATCCTTGCGCTTGTTTCATTGGTATATGGCGGCTCATTGGTGTATGCCGTATCGTCTGTATTTGATTCGCTGGTAATTGCATCAATAGCAGGCCTTGGCGCAGTAGGCATTTATTCACTTGCGCAAAATATTGCCAACCTTATACAGGCGCCGCAGCGTGGCATCATTTCTTCATCTATCGGTGCCTTGTCGCAAGCCTGGAAAGATAAAGACATGCCACGCATTCAACGAATCTATAAACAGTCCTCCATTAACCAGTTGATTTTTTCTGTGGGCATGTTTGCATTAATCTGGCTCAACTTTTCAGATGGCGTAATTACTTTTAAAATGCAGGCAGCTTATCTTGATGCAAAATGGGTATTCTTCTTTCTGGGCCTGTACAGGATTGTTGATATGGGCACAGGCGTAAATAGCCAGATCATCGGCACATCCACCCGCTGGCGCTTTGAGTTTTCTACAGGCGTTATTTTATTGCTCATCACTATACCGCTCAATTATATCCTTACCAAATATTATTATGGCGTGCTTGGCCCCGCCATAGCCAACCTGATTTCTTTTTCTGTTTACAATGCTATCCGATACTGGTTTTTAAAAACAAAATACGGCCTGCAGCCATTTACAAAACACTCAGTATTTACATTGTTGCTTGGGGCAGCCTGCTTTGCAGTTTGCTATTTTTTGTTTTACAAACAACATGGTTTGGGCTGGATAATGATACGGAGCCTCGTATTCTTCACACTGTACGCAGGCGGCACTCTCATGCTTGGCTTATCTGCCGACATTGCGCCCGTTTGGAACACGGTGCTGAAAAGAGCGGGCATAAAAAAAAGCGGATGAACCACCCGCCTTTCAATATTTCTTCTTGGATTATTTTTTTGCTGTTGAAGAAATTGGCCTTCCGCCTGTAATAAATTTCCTGTTGTAATAATCATCCATAAGGCTGCTGATAGTAACGCCACTGCTGCAACTGCTGTGGACAAAATAATGGTTGCCGAGATAAACGCCCACATGGCTTACGCCGCCTGTAGTATTAAAGAAAACCAAATCGCCCTGCTCCAAACCTTCAGGGCTTATTTTATCGCACACTTCGTATTGTGCCCTTGCTGTGCGTGGTAATGTATTGCTGTAAACCTCCTGTTCTAATTTCCCGGTAAACGAACTGCAGTCAATTCCATTTTTGCCAGTGCCCCCATAAAGGTAACGTGTGCCCCACCATTCATCTATAAAATCAAGGAGAGCAAAATTTGAGAGTGTTTCCACTTCCACATTCAGCATCAGCGCATATTTAAACTGCAATGCACTGCATTTTTCAATACTGGCGCCTCCTGCTTTTGCAATCATCGCTCTCTTTGTTTCCAATGACACAGCTTCAGCTTTAGGTACCGGCATAGGCAAATATCCGCCCGATTGGCCCATTTCTTCATTGCTATAAAAATCACCATCGCTTGGGCCAGCGTTAGGGGTAATTTCAATATTATTAATAAATTTTGGCGATGGCTGTTTTGCCGGCGCAGGGGCCAAATCTTCTAAGTTTACATTTGCCTGCGCTTTCGCTTCAAAAGATGTTCCTGCAAAAATGCCTGTGGCAACAGCAACAACAAACAAGTTTTTCATACGCAAAATGATGTTTACACGTATGTACGACTCAACCTTGTGTTATTGTCTCTTCTGATGTTTCCTACAATCAATAGTGCTTAGCTTCAATCTTCTGTAAACCCTGTCCTACAAACAAATTAATGAATTTGGTTTCTTCAGGTAGCTGGCAAAGATAAAGCCGCAATGCCAACTATACAAGCCTTTTGCATTTTTTTTACAGGTTTCGGATAATTATCCTATTTAACTGAAAATGATTAATTTATAGAAATTATACACTATTAATTTTCAAGTAAAACATTGCATATTTATTAACCTTTTTTGCAGGCCGCTTTCAATTAAGCATGCAAAATATTTATCCAATCTTTTACAGGATCCCTGTGTATAATTTCCCAGTTTATAAAGGTTAAAAACTTTGCCTTCAATGTAAATTTGAAGCCCTGAAACTTTTCAAGGCATTATTCCAAAATGAAATTCTCACACCTTCACGTACATACACAATTCTCTTTGTTAGATGGCGCTGCCTCCATCAAGAACCTTTATAAAAAAGCTATTGCAGATGGCATGCCTGCGCTTGCCATTAGCGACCATGGCAATATGTTTGGTGCTTTTGAATTTGTAAAGGAAGCTTACAACCATAAAAACGATGACGGCACTTTAAAAGTAAAACCCATTGTAGGTTGCGAATTTTATATTACCAAAGACCGCCACCGCAAAACATTTAATAAAGACGAAAAAGACCCACGTTGCCACCAAATATTATTGGCTAAGAACGTAACCGGGTATAAGAATTTAGTAAAGCTTACATCGCTTGGTTTTATCGAAGGCATGTACAGCAAGTACCCACGCATTGACAAAGAACTTATCCATAAATACCATGAAGGCCTGATTGCAACCACTTGTTGCCTTGGCGCATTAGTGCCTCAAACTATTTTAAAACATGGCGAAGCGGAAGGCGAAAATGAATTCAAATGGTGGCTCAATATTTTTCAGCAGGATTATTATGTGGAACTCCAAAGGCATGGCATCCCTGAACAGGATAAAGTGAACGAAGTGCTTTTGAAGTTTGCAAAGAAGCACAACGTGAAAGTGATTGCCAGCAACGACAGCCACTATGTTGACCAAAAAGATTTTAACGCACACGATATTTTGCTTTGCATCAACACAGGCGAAAAACAATCTACCCCCGCCCTGCGGGAATTTACAGATGACGATGTGTTTTCAAAAGGCAAACGCTTTGCATTCCCCAATGACCAGTTCTATCTGAAGAAAACGGAAGAGATGGGCAAAGTATTTGAAGATTTGCCACAGGCTATTGACAACACAAATGAAATAGTTGACAAAGTAGAACTGCTCGATTTAAAGAGGGATATTTTACTGCCGCACTTTGTTGTGCCATCAAATTTTAAATCGCAGGATGATTACCTGGAACATATAACATGGAGCGGTGCAAAAGAGCGTTATAAAATATTGACGCCTGAAGCAGAAGAAAGGATAAAGTTTGAATTGGGCGTGATAAGAAGCATGGGCTTTGCCGGTTACTTTTTAATTGTAAGCGATTTCATCCGTGCAGGCAGGGAGATGGGTGTGTTTGTTGGCCCGGGCCGTGGCTCTGCAGCAGGAAGTGTGGTGGCTTATTGTATTGGCATTACCAATATAGATCCAATAAAATACAACTTACTGTTCGAAAGGTTTTTGAACCCTGAGCGCAAGAGCATGCCCGATATTGACACGGACTTTGATGATGATGGGAGGCAAAAAGTAATTGAGTATGTAGTGCAAAAATATGGGAAGAACCAGGTGGCACAAATCATCACTTATGGCACCATGGCTGCCAAATCAAGCATTGCCGATGTTGCCCGTGTGATGGATTTGCCATTGCCTGAAAGCAGGGCATTGACAAAGCTTGTACCTGAAAAACCGGGCGTAAGTTTAAAAAGGGTTTTACAGGCGCCACTAACAGCCAAAGAAGCTAAAGATGGCGAAAAATCATTGGAAGAAAAAGAGCAATTGCTTGCCGATGATTTGGAAAATGTAAAACGCCTGAGGGAAATTTATAAGGGCAACGATTTAAACAGCACTATCCTTCATGAAGCTGAAACTTTGGAAGGCTCTGTCCGCAACACAGGCATACATGCTGCAGGCATTATCATTGCGCCAAAAGATTTAACGGAATTAATCCCCGTAGCAACTTCCAAAGAAAGCGATTTGTGGCTTACGCAAATTGAAGGCAGCGTAATTGAGGAGGCCGGCGTAATTAAAATGGACTTTTTGGGTTTGAAGACATTAAGCATTTTAAAAACTGCTTTGTCATTAATCAAACAAAACCATGGCGTTGATATTGCAATTGATGAAATCCCATTAGAAGATGAAAAAACGTATGCATTGTACCAGCGTGGCGATACCAATGCAACATTCCAGTTTGAAAGCCCCGGCATGCAAAAATATCTGCGGGAATTAAAACCTGATAAATTTGATGACCTGATTGCGATGAATGCCTTGTACCGCCCCGGCCCAATTGCTTACATCCCTGAGTTTATTGACAGGAAACATGGAAAGAAACAAGTGGTGTATGATTTGGATGACATGGAAGAATACCTGAAGGAAACTTATGGTATTACAGTATATCAGGAACAGGTGATGCTGCTCTCTCAAAAACTGGCAGGCTTTAGCAAAGGCGATGCAGATGTGCTGCGCAAAGCAATGGGCAAAAAACAAATTGCAGTACTGAATAAAATGGAAAAGCAGTTTGTTGACGGCGCTACCGCCAAAGGGCACCCCAAAGACAAGCTTGAAAAAATATGGAACGACTGGAAAGCATTTGCACAATACGCTTTCAATAAATCGCACTCAACCTGTTATGCTTTTGTTGCTTACCAAACAGCCTATTTAAAAGCCCACTACCCCAGCGAATACATGGCAGCAGTGCTGAACCATGCCGGCAGCATTGAAAAGATTACCTTCTT
>CAYRRL010000199.1:0-6031 GCA_964426665.1 uncultured Ferruginibacter sp.
TCCATATTTCTATTGGGTCATGCTCTACCCAGCCCGGTTGTGGGAATATTTGTGTAAATTCTTTTTGTGCTGTGGTTATGATAGCGCCATCATGATTAAAAATAATAGCACGGGAACTGGTGGTTCCCTGGTCAAGCGAAAGGATGTACTGGGGCATACAATCAATTTTGTTGGGAAGGTAAATCAAAGTTGTAATATGAAAAGCCTTCATTAGGCCTGCAACTTCCCAAAACAAAAAGGCCTTCATATTTGAAAGCCTTTTTTTGTAAATACGTTTCCATGTTTAATCGGTAACCATCACTCTCTTAGTTTCCTTCAGGCCATCCATCGAAAAAACTATACTGTAAACCCCCGCCGGCAAGTCTGCCATGTGTATATGCCCATTGTTGATGCCTTTATTTGCTGAAAAATCAAGTTTCATTACTGTTTTGCTATTTGCATCTGCTACAATGGCTTTCATTTGGCCATCCCTGTCTGCATTAAACTTGAACATGCAATGGCCGATGCCTTTGCTTACAGGGTTAGGCGCTATTTCCGTAATTAGTTTTTTTGCAGCGCCATTATTGCGTATAAGTTTTACTGCAGATAATTTGTAGTTGCCGTCACGGTCAACAGCTTTCACCATATAATAAATATACCTTGCATTGGCATCAAGGTTTTCATCCCTGAAACTGTATGATTGAATTTTTTCAGAATTTCCAACAGCATTTACCCTGCCGGCTTCTGTGTAATGTTCGCCATCTATGCTTTTTTGCACGGAAAAATAAGAAAGGTTTTGCTCAGAAGAAGTTTGCCATGCAGCAGTAACGCTTTTGCTGGCATATACAGCAGTAAAGTTGTTTAATTGAACCGGGACTACTCCACTTGCAGTAAACCTGCCTACCATCCCGGTAACGCCATCGGAGCTGTGGATTTCACAATAGTAACGATAGCTGCCAGCCTTTGTAACTGTATATGAGTAAGAACCAGAGACATCGCCGGGGGCACCGCTGAATATGGGCGCTGCGCCGGCTGGCACTAAGCCTAACGACATTGAAGTAGCATTATGAAAATTTCCAGGCGTAAAATTGAATTTAATAATGTCGCCTACTAATACATTTGGAATATTAGATGGCGAAAACTGGAAATTAGAAACAGAAACATTGAATGTATTTGCATTTGCAAAAAAAGCAACAAACAGAAATAGAAATAGAGAGCAGAATTGCTTCATGGTATGGTTTTTAGCCTTGGTAATTAAAACAGTTTGCAATTGTATTACGGGGTATGTTTTGAAATAGTTGCCCGATGATAAATTATTTTGCCCCGGCACAAGCAAAGCATAAATAAAATTGAAGTGCCAATGCCAGGTTTGATAAAGGGAATAGGGCCAGCGCCCGGCTCTTATTTTTTTCACCCATTGCGATAAGCAGCACAACTTATTGCTTACTTTTATCATGATGCCATATCATCAATTGCAAATCGCACAAATTATTCCCGAAACAAAAGACGCAAAAACTTTTGTGCTGCAACCATTGAATAACTGGCAGCCCCAATACAACCCCGGCCAATTTATAACGCTGGTGTTCAAAACAAGGCACGGCGAAAAAAGAAGAAGCTATTCCATATCGTCTTCGCCTGTTTTAAATGAACCATTGAGCATTACTATAAAAAAAGTTGATAACGGGGAATTTTCAAGGTTGATGCTGGCCCATGCAAAAGTTGGCGACTGGCTGTATGCATCGGGCATTAGCGGATTCTTCCAATTGCCGCCAAACCTGCACGGGGCAAAGCAATTTTTCTTTCTGGCGGCTGGCAGCGGCATCACGCCATGTTTTGCATTAATAAAAACAATATTGAAAACAACAAACAGAAATGTTGTTTTGGTATATAGCAGCAAAACCGAGGCAGATACTATTTTTAAGGAAGCATTGCTGCGTTTGCAGGAAGCATATGGCAACAGGTTCCAGATAAAATTTTTATACAGCAACAAAGCAGATGTGATGCAAAGCCGCCTGAGCAACTGGTTGCTGCAACAGTTGCTTGCAAAATATTTATCTGTGCCCAGGCAAAACGCTTTGTTTTACCTGTGCGGCCCTTTTGACTATATGCAAATGATAACAATCACTTTGCTGAATGAAGGCGTTGAGCAGCAAAATATCAGGAGGGAAAATTTTAATTCATTGCCACGGGCAGCAAAGCCTGTGCCGCCTGATACAGATGCACATTTTGTTTCAATACAGTTTAATAACAATGCTTATAAAATAAAAGTGCAGTACCCACAAACAGTATTAGCTGCTGCCAAAGAAAACAATATTGCATTGCCATACAGTTGCGAAGCAGGGCGCTGCGGCAGTTGCGCCGCCACCTGCATACATGGTAAATTGTGGATGGCTTATAATGAAGTGCTGATGGATGATGAACTGGCAAAAGGCAGGGTGCTTTGCTGCCAGGCTTACCCCATAGATGGCGATGCAGAAATAATTGTGTAAGAATTTTGTAAAATGTTTTTATCTTCAACACAACTAAAACTAATAAACCATGGACACACAAAACCTAATGGGAGAAGAACAAACTCCATCAGTAGCCCCCACGCCGGATGAAAAAACAATGGGTATTTTGTCGCATATCCTTTGTATCGTTGGCGGTTTTATAGCGCCTTTAATAATTTACCTTATTAAAAAGGATGAATCAGCTTATATAAGGGAGCAGTCGAAGGAGGCATTGAATTTCCAGCTTACTATGCTGATATGCTACATCGTTTCATGGATATTAATATTTGTGTTCATTGGGATTATTTTGGTTTTTCTGGTAATCATTTTAAACCTGGTGCTTATTATTATTGCCACAATTAAAGCAAGCGAGGGGAAATTATATAAGTACCCAATAAATTTCAGGCTGATAAAATAAATCCCACTGTGCATAATAATGTGCTAAACAGGTGCAAAACAACAACCCTGGAAATTTGGAAATAGCGATAGCAGCAAGCTATCTTTACAAAATAATACAGAAACAGAATTTTGGAAACGAAAGGAAGTTTTTGGCTGGTTACAAAAAATCAGAAATGATACAATAAAGTAACCACGAAACCATCGGGTTAGCAGATACAAAGGTCAAACGGCGTAGAAGTAAAACTTGATGGTTTTTTTTTGCCCCTGCCCAATCGCTTTCAAACTGCTACATTTGTCCCTTTTACAGACAATGGAGCTTACACAAGTAACAGATAAAACCACCGCCAGCCTTTTTTTGCAAGTACCTGTTGCTTTGTATAAAAACGATGCCAACTGGATACGCCCTCTTGACAAGGATATCGATGGTGTATTTGACGAAAAGAAGAACAAAGCTTTCCGCTTTGGGGAAGCTGCAAGATGGGTATTAAAAGATGCAGGCGGAGCATTGATTGGCCGCATTGCGGCGTTTACCAACAAAAAGTATAAAAACAAAGGCGACGATATCCCTGTGGGGGGCATTGGTTTTTTTGAATGTATTAATAATGAAGCAGCAGCAAAATTGTTGTTTGATACAGCTAAAAACTGGCTGCAGCAAAACGGCATGGAAGCAATGGATGGCCCCATCAATTTTGGCGAACGGGACAAATGGTGGGGCCTTGTAACCGAAGGGTACAAAGAACCGCTGTATGGCATGAATTACAACCCGCCATATTATGTGCAGTTGTTTGAAAATTATGGTTTCAAAGTTTTTTTCAATCAAATTTGTTTTGGGCTGGATGCACAAAAGCCAATTGCAGCCAAAACGCTTGAACGCTATGAAACGCTTGCAAAAATGCCGGGTATGAGTGTACAAACAATACGAAAGAGCGAGCTTGAAAAATTTGCCGCAGATTTTACAACCGTGTACAACAAAGCATGGGCTGGGCACGGAGGATTAAAAGAATTAGCGGTGGCACAAGTAGTTGCTATGTTTAAAAAAATGAAACCCGTAATTGACGAGCGCATTGTTTATTTCGCTTACGAAAACGAAAACCCCATCGGAATATTCCTCAACCTGCCCGATTTGAACCAGTATTTCAAACATATGAACGGCAAGTTTGGGCTGCTGCAAAAATTATTTTTTGTGTTTTTGCAAAAGTTCAGGCCATCAAAAAAATTTACGGGCCTTGTGTTTGGCGTGGTGCCGGAGTGGCAGGGCAGGGGCGTGGATGCTTTTATGATTGGCGCCTGCCAAAAAATTATACAAGGCGGGTCAAAGCCTTATCTTGATTATGAAATGCAGTGGATAGGCGACTTTAACCCTAAAATGATAAATGTGGCGGAAGGCTTTGGCGATACCTTCAGAAGCCGCAACCTGGCTACATACAGGTATTTGTTTGACAGGGGGAAGGAATTTAAGCGGCATCCTTTTTTGATTTGAGATTATTGATTTAAGCTTTTAGATTTGCCGAAAGGCAGGTTGATAGTTTGTTTTGCTATTTACTATGTACTATTTACTATGGACAACTTCATTGTTTCAGCAAGAAAATACAGGCCGCAAAATTTTAATACAGTTGTGGGCCAGGCGCATATTACCACTACATTAAAAAACGCTATTAAGAATAACCAGTTGGCGCATGCTTTTTTATTTTGCGGCCCAAGGGGTGTTGGCAAAACAACCTGCGCAAGAATATTGGCTAAAACCATCAACTGCGAAAAGCAAACAAAAGACGGCGAAGCATGCAACAAATGCAACAGTTGTCTTTCTTTTGATGCAGGCACTTCATTGAACATACATGAGCTGGATGCTGCCAGCAACAACTCTGTTGATGATATAAGGGCATTAGTGGAACAAGTGCGTTTTGCGCCGCAGGCGGGCAAATACAAAGTATATATTGTGGATGAAGTCCACATGCTTAGCTCTTCTGCATTCAATGCATTTTTAAAAACACTGGAGGAGCCGCCGCCTTATGCCATTTTTATTTTGGCCACTACGGAAAAACATAAGATACTCCCAACGATACTAAGCCGCTGCCAGATTTTTGATTTCAAACGCATTACTATCAATGATACGGTGGAGCACCTGCAGGAAATTTGTGGCAAAGAAGAAATAAAAGCAGACAAAGCCGCATTGCACATCATCGCACAAAAAAGCGAAGGCTGCATGAGGGATTCGCTGAGCATACTGGATAAGATTGTAAGCTTTACAAGTGGCCATGTTACGTATGCCAATACACTGGAGCACCTGAATATTTTGGATGAGGATTATTATTTCAGGCTGCTGGATTATTTGCTGGCGCAGGATGTAAGCAGCGCTTTGCTGATGTATGATGAAATAAACCGGAAAGGCTTTGAAGGCGATACTGTATTAAATGGCTTTGCAGAATTCCTCCGCAATTTATTAGTAAGCAGCGATGCAAAAGTGGCGATGCTGCTGGAAGTGGCAGATGATTTCAAACAAAAATATTTTCAGGCAGCATCAAAAGTGCCGGCTGCATTTATTATTAGCGCACTCAATATTTTATCAGAAGCAGAAATTGGCTACAGGCAGGCCAGGAACAAAAGATTGCATGTGGAACTGGCCATTATAAAGCTTGGTTATTTGCAGCAGGCACTGGAATTGGTGGATGATGGGGGCAGTGTGAATAAAAAAAAAGTAGTTGACGGCGCAAGAACGGTTGCCTTCAGGGCATTGCCTGTGTATAAGGTAAAAGGCGGGCAGGCATCAGTTATAAGTGATAAGTTGACGGCAGGCCAAAAGAAAACAGGGGTTACTGCAAACCCTGTTGCGGAAGCTAAGCTGGTAATACAGGAGCCGGAAGTAAAAATAGAAAGCAGCAAGCCTAAAACAGAAAGCCCGTCTGCTGCGCCGGTTGGTTTGTCTTCGCTGAATAAAATACGGCAGCAAATAAAGGAACAAAACAGCAGTGGTTTTTCTGAAGCAAAAACTTTGACAGAAGAAGAACTGCAGAAAGCCTGGGGTTTGTTGCTCGAAAAATTGAAGGCGAAAGCAAACAACTCTGCTGTTACAAACAACTTGAAAGGGGCTGGTTTAAAGATTATCGATAATAATTGCATTGAAATAATTACCGGAACAGATATACAAAAAGCATTTGTGGAAACGC
>CAYRRL010000200.1:0-5996 GCA_964426665.1 uncultured Ferruginibacter sp.
TAATTTGTACTTTTTGCTTGCCATAAATGATTATTGTTTAATTTCTGAAATTACGGGTTGTTTATATGCAAAAATATCACTTGGTAATTAAAAACCAAATTTTTTTAGTATTTATTTAAGGTATTTCATTTTTTATTCCCTTATATAATAAGTTGTTGCAGACCAGCCGCTGCCCCAATTAGCTGCATGGGCTTGTTTTTTCTTTGAAAAAATGAATAACAAAGACGGTTACACGGCCGCAAAAAATTAATCCCCGCAAATGCTTTGACAGGGATGCACACTTGCTTAAATTGCCCTTTTTTCCTCTGATGAAATTTGTAACGGACATTATTGGCGAAGAATTGGGCATTTTTGAAACAAAGTTTTCAGAAGCTGTAAAAAGCAACGCCCCAATGCTAGACAGGATAATGAAATTTATCATTAAGCGCAAGGGCAAGCAGCTTAGGCCAATGTTTGTTTTTTTAAGCGCCCGGCTTCATGGCCAGGTAAATGAAAGCACATACAGGGCTGCTGCGCTGGTGGAGTTGCTGCATACGGCTACATTGGTGCATGATGATGTGGTGGATGAATCACTGGAACGCCGCGGTTTTTTTTCTATTAATGCAATATGGAAAAATAAAATAGCTGTATTGGTTGGCGATTACCTTTTATCAAAAGGCCTGCTGCTTTCCACCAGCAATAACGATTTTGAGCATTTGCACATTTTATCGGAAGCGGTTAAACAAATGAGCGAAGGCGAATTGCTTCAGATTGAAAAAGCCAGAAACCTTAACCTGGATGAAAATGTTTACTTTGAAATTATCAAAAACAAAACAGCTTCGCTATTATCCTCTGCCTGCGGCGTGGGTGCCTGGAGCACCAGCAAAGATGAAACCACTTGCAATAAAATGAAATTGTTTGGGCAAAACGTTGGCATTGCTTTTCAGATTAAGGATGACCTGTTTGATTACGGAACGGACGATGTGGGCAAGCCTACAGGCAACGACATAAAAGAAAAAAAATTGACACTGCCATTAATTTATACACTAAACAAAGTGCCCGCCTCAAAAAAAAGGGAACTGGTGTACCTGATAAAGAATGAAAATAAAAACAGGGAGAAGGTAAAATACATTATTGACAATGTAACTGCAGAAGGGGGCATAGCATACGCTATAGAAAAAATGAATTATTACAGGGACGGCGCACTCAAAATATTGCATAGCTTCCCCGAAAGCGATGCAAGAAAAGCGCTGGAGGAGCTGGTGCGTTATACAACAGACAGAAAATATTAAACCGCCTCGATTTTTTAGCCAATGGTAAAGAGATGGAACCTGCTTACGGCCGATACTGGCAAAATACAATCGCTTCATGAAGCATTGAAAATAAATAAAGCGCTCTGCAAAATAATGGTGCAACGCGGCATTGATGATTTTGAGAAAAGCAAAAGCTACTTCAGGCCGCAGCTGGGCATGCTGTACGACCCTTATCTGATGAAGGATATGGGCAAAGCAGTAGCCAGGGTGGCAACCGCTATCGGCAACAAAGAAAAAATATTGGTATTTGGCGACTATGATGTGGATGGCACTACGGCTGTTGCCACCATGTACCAGTTTCTTTGCAAAATCCACAATAAGGCACTGCTTGATTTTTATATACCGCACCGCTACCGTGAAGGATATGGCATAAGCAAAGCAGGGATTGACTTTGCAGCAGGCAATAATTTTACTTTAATTATTTCGCTTGACTGCGGTATTAAGTCTGCCGGGCTGATTGCATATGCAAAAACACTGGGCATAGATTTTATTGTATGCGACCACCATTTGCCTGATGATGAACTGCCTCCTGCTGTAGCTATTTTAAACCCAAAACAAACCGGTTGCCCCTACCCTTTTAAAGAATTGTGCGGCTGCGGCGTAGGTTTTAAATTAATTACAGCGCTAGCCCAACAGCACAGCATACCCCAGGAAGAATACCTTTGCTATTTAGACCTGGTTGCAACTGCTATTGCTGCAGACATTGTGCCCATAACAGATGAAAACCGTGTGCTTGCGTTTTACGGGCTTGAAAGAATCAATACTGCCCCGTCTCCCGGCATTAAAGCATTGATTCATTTAGGCAGTATTCAAAAAAAACTTACCATAAGCAATGTGGTGTTTGTGATAGCGCCAAGAGTAAATGCCGCCGGAAGGATGGATGATGCAAGAAAAGCAGTGCTGATGTTTATTGAAAAAGATTACGAAAAGGCGCTTGCATTGGCAGAACAGCTTCACAGCGACAACAGCGACCGGAAAGAGGCAGACAGCAGTATTACCGAAGAAGCATTGCATGAAATAGAAAGCAATTCTTTTCTGCAGGCAAGCAAATCAACCGTGGTATATAAAGAGCATTGGCACAAAGGCGTGGTGGGCATTGTTGCCAGCCGTTTGATTGAAACTTATTACAGGCCCACAGTTGTGTTGACCAAAAGCGGCGGCATTGCCACAGGAAGCGCCAGAAGCGTTGCCGGTTTTAATCTCTATGAAGCTATCCATGCCTGCAGGGAATATTTGCTTGGTTATGGCGGGCATTTTGCTGCGGCAGGCCTGTCGTTATTGCCGGAAAACGTTGATGCTTTCAGGAATAAATTTGAAGAGGTAGTAGCAGGCACCATTGACCCAAAACTGCTGGTGCCAGAAATTGTTATTGACGCAGAGGTTTTGCTTAGTGATATAACAAATTCTTTTTACAGCATTGTAAAGCAAATGGAACCATTTGGCCCGGATAATATGCGCCCTGTTTTTATTGCTAAAAATGTAATGGACACCGGTTACTCAAAAATTGTGAAAGAACAACACCTGCGTTTTGTGGTAAAACAAACCGGGGCAACATTAACAGGCATTGGATTTAATATGGCTGATAAGTTTTATTTGCTACAAACAAAAAAGCCGCTTGACATTGTTTTCACAATTGACGAAAACGAATGGAACGGGCAAACAACCCTCCAGCTAAAAATGATAGACTGCAAACTTTCTGACAACAATAATTAATCCTGCCCGCATTTGAAACTCCTTCAATACATACGCTACTTTTTTTATGTGGGCACCAACTGGAACTGGTATGTGGCCATTGTGCTGCTGCAGCAGGAAATAAAAGGGGAAAAAAAATACGGCATCAATACCACCGGGGCTGATGAACTAAAAAAATTAAAAAGAAAAGGCATTGACATATCGCATGCAACATTGTATATGCCTGTAAGCTACCAATTGCTTGAAGAAGCGCTTGGGCAAATACCTGAAAGCAACAGGAAACATTTTTTTGATATTGGCTGTGGCAAAGGCCGGGCGATGTGCGTGGCTGCACATTATGGTTTTAAAACAGTTTCGGGTATTGATTTTTCAAAAGAGTTTTGCGAAGCGGCATTGCAAAATTTGCAGGCAACAAAACAAAAAATACCTTCTGTGAACTTTGAAGCTGCCGAAGCTGATGCTGCTGTGGCTGGCATACCGAACGGGGCAGATTGTATCTTTTTATTCAACCCTTTTGATGAAACAGTGATGAAGAAAGCAGCACAGCATATACAGGCAAGCATTAGCCAAAAACCCAGAAAGGCCCATATTATATATGCGAACCCTCTTTATAAAAATCTTTTTTTAGCAAATGGCTTTAAAGAAAAATACCACAGCAAAAAACTGCGGTATTTTGAAATTTCTATCCTGGTGAACGGTTAACCTTACTCCGTTACAATCAAATTGCTTTTTTTGTTGCCCGCCATCAACTCCACACTGCGGTTAATAAAGTTGGTGAGGTCGTTGCCTTTCAATAAATCTTGCGAAAGCAATGCTAAGTCTGCAAGGTTTTTTACCTGCTTTTCCTGTTTTGCCCCATCGCCTTCACTAAGTATGTTTTTGTAAATAGGGTGGTTCCCATTAATGGTAAGCGTTACTTCATCGGGCATGTTAGCATAAAAAGCAGCCATGCCCCCGCCAATAGCGCCCATGTCTTTCATGCGCCTCATCATCTCTGGCCTTGTGGCAACAACTGGCGGCGTATCCTGGCTTAGCCCTTTTACCTCCACTGTAATATGCAGTGCAGATTTTTGCTGCTCAAATAAAGCCTTCAGCTTTTCACTTTCATCTTTGCTCAACAGGCTCTCTGCATTTTCATTTTTGTCAACAAGGTTATCGGCAATATCAGCATCCACTCGTGTGAAAACTATGTTCTCCCATTTCATCTCCATGCTGTTGATGAATGCTGCATCCACAATTGTTTCCATCTTAACTACTTTATACCCTTTATTAGCCGCTGCCTGTATATAAGCATCCTGCTGCACAGGGTTAGTAGTGTATATAATTACATGCTTGCCATCTTTGTTCTTCTGCAGCGCCTCAGTGGCCGTTTTGTATTCATCAAGCGTAAAAAACTTATTGGCTTCGCTGCTGTCTTCCATCACCAAAAACTTATTGGCCTTTTCCAAAAACTTATCGTCTGTCATCATGCCATACTTCACAAACAAGCCAAGGCTCTCCCATTTTTCTTCAAATGATTTCCTGTCGTTCCTGAATATCTCCTCTAATTTGTCAGCCACTTTTTTGGTAATGTGCGTATTTATCTTTCTCACATTCGGGTCGCCCTGCAGATAGCTGCGGCTTACATTCAGCGGGATATCCGGGCTGTCTATCACGCCCTGCAGCAACATCAAAAATTCCGGCACAATATCTTTCACTTCATCCGTTACAAACACCTGGTTGCAATACAACTGTATTTTGTCTTTTTGTATTTCATAACTCTGTTTGATTTTCGGGAAATACAAAATGCCTGTAAGGTTAAAAGGGTAATCAACATTCAGGTGAATCCAGAACAACGGCGGCTCATTGAACGGGTACAATTCTTTATAAAAAGCCTGGTAATCTTCTGTTGCCAACTCTGATGGTTTTTTTACCCATGCAGGCATTGGGTTATTGATTTGTTTTTCTTCGAAAAAAATTGGCACTGGCAAAAAGCGGCAGAATTTTTCCAGCACGCTTTTTACTCTGTATGCCTCTAAAAATTCTTTGCTTTCTTCATTTAAATGCAAAACAATATCGGTGCCCCTTTCCTGCTTGCCTGCATCTTCTAAAATAAATTCCGGGCTGCCATCACATTCCCATCTCACTGCCTTTGCACCTTCCCTAAACGATTTTGTTACCACTTCCACTTTATCGCTTACCATAAAGGAAGAGTAAAAACCAAGCCCAAAATGCCCGATAATATTATTTTCATTCTGTCCTTTGTATTTCTGCAAAAATTCTTCTGCACCGCTAAAGGCCACCTGGTTCAAATATTTGTCCACTTCTTCTGCCGTCATCCCAATGCCCTTATCAGAAATTGTGATTGTTTTCTTTTCTGCATCAATTTTTATGTCAATCCGCAATTCACCCAAATCGCCTTTGGCTTCCCCAATGGAAGAAAGTGTTTTTAATTTTTGCGTAGCATCCACTGCATTGCTTACCAATTCCCTTAAAAAAATATCATGTTCGCTGTACAGGAACTTTTTAATAATGGGAAAAATATTTTCTGTTTGTACACGTATGTTCCCTTTTTGCATAAAGAAATTTTTTGTTTGCACTTTTCAAAATAAATGCCAACTGCCTTTTGGCTGACAAGCTGGCAAAACCTGCCTTAAATGACAATGCCCCCGGCTGCGCCGGGGGCATTGTATATATAAAAAATTATTGTACGTCAGTGAGGTTCCTGATAAAAACCTGCGGTGTTGTATTAAAAAATTGTGGGTAGCATGTCCATGTTTTAGCCCCTGTTGGCAGAGGCGAACTGGCAAATGTTGCAGTTGTGCCTGTCCTTAACACAACGGTGCCGCTGCCATCAGCCAATGTGCGGTTGCCGCTAAAATTGCTGCCGCCGGTAGCAGTAGCATTTACAATTTTCAGCAAAGTACACTCTACATGGTCGGGTGAGTTTAAAGGCCTTGCCATTTCTGTGTTAAGGGCGCCGATTGTGATAACCCTTGGGTCAATGGTTTTGCCTGTTGAAATGCGTATTGC
>CAYRRL010000201.1:0-5985 GCA_964426665.1 uncultured Ferruginibacter sp.
ACGATTTCCTGAACCGCAAGCATTTTGGGCTGATGATATTTTCACGTTACCCCATTATAAACAAACAAACGCTACGCTTCCCGCCGTACGATTACAATTCAACTTTTCAATATGCAGATATTGTTAAGGGCAGCGATACTTTAAGGGTCTTCAATGTGCATTTGCAAAGCCTTAAGTTTACGCAAGGCAACCTTGCATATATTGATGACACGACGCTTGAATCCAGGCAGGACATTAAGCGGTCGAAAACCCTGATAAATAAATTGCGTGGCGGTTTTTTAAAAAGGCGTGTGCAGTCAGGCCATGTTAAAGAAGAAATTGACAAAAGCCCTTACCCTGTAATAGTGTGCGGTGATTTTAATGATATGCCAAACTCTTATGCTTATCAAACAATTGGCGAAAACCTGCAAAACGCTTTTGCCGAAAAAGGTGCAGGGCTCGGGCGCACATTCACCAGCATTTCCCCCACGCTGCGTATTGATAATATTTTTGCTGGCAAAGCGTTTACTGTGAGCCAGTTTGCAAGGGTTCCGGTATCGCTTAGCGACCACTTTCCGGTAATTGCAGATTTGAGAAAGAAAAAGGAATAGCCGGGCAGCTATTGGGGTAAAAAATTATATTTGCTAAACAGAAGGCTACGATGCTATTTTCAAACTACATACCTTGCTGCCGCTAATGCATTTATTTGCGTGCGCTTCCCCTATTTGATATTTTCAAAAAACATCTATGGGTACAAGTGAGCGGCCCGTTTCAATAACAACCATAAACTGTAAACCGAAAACACCAAACCGACAATGGCTTTAAAAATTTATAACTCTTATACCCGCCAGAAAGAATTATTTGAACCCATCACTCCAGGCCATGTGGGCATGTATGTGTGCGGCCCTACAGTAAGTGGCGAAAGCCATTTGGGCCATGCAAGGCCGTATATCACTTTTGATGTGGTGTACCGTTACTTGCTGCACCAGGGCTACACAGTGTGGTATGTAAGGAACATTACAGATGCCGGGCATTTTGAAGAAGAAGGAAGGGAAGCAGAGGATAAGGTTGGCAAAAAAGCATTGCTTGAAAAACTGGAGCCAATGGAACTGGTGCAGAAGTACACCAATTTATTTCATTGGGCCTTCAGGCAATTTAATTGTAAGGAACCAAGCATTGAACCAACGGCTACAGGGCATATTGTAGAGCAAATTGAAATGATTAAAAAAATTATTGAGGCTGGGTATGCGTACGAAAAAAACGGCTCCGTGTATTTTGATGTAAAAAAATATGCGGCTGGGCATGACTATGGCAAGCTAAGCGGCCGGGTGATTGATGAATTGCTGGAAACAACAAGGGACCTTGAGGGGCAGGAAGAAAAAAAAGACAGGGCAGATTTTGCGTTATGGAAATCGGCTGCTCCGGAACATATCATGCGCTGGGCCAGCCCCTGGGGCGAAGGCTTCCCGGGCTGGCATATTGAATGCTCGGCAATGGCTACAAAATATTTGGGTGCTGAGTTTGACATACATGGCGGAGGCATGGACCTCCAGTTCCCACACCACGAAAGCGAAATAGCGCAAAGCACTATTTGCAACCACCATGCGCCCGTAAAATACTGGATGCACAATAACATGATTACCATCAATGGCAAAAAGATGGGCAAGAGCTATAACAATGTTATCAAGCTAACGGAAATGTTCAGCGGCAACCATGAGTTGCTTTCGCAGGCTTTTCACCCGATGGTAATACGCTTTTTTATTTTGCAAAGCCACTACCGCAGCCCGCTCGACTTTGGCAGCGAAGCACTGGTAGCAAGCGAAAAAGCCCTGAAGCGCTTGTGGGAATCGTATGAAACATTAAAAAAATTACCTCCATCCGATAGTGCCGCGGCAACAGATAAAGAACTGGATGAAAAAACACTGAAGATGGTGAATGAATTTGAAGAGTTTATGGACGATGATATAAGCACTGCCAAAGTGCTGGCTAATATGTTTGAGCTGTCTTCGGTTATCAATTCAATAAAAGATGGCCACATAAAAAACGACGCATTGTCAGCATCTACTTTTGCATTGCTGCAAAAACAATTTGCCTTCTACCTTGAAGAAATTTTTGGCCTGCAAAGCGTTTCTACAGGAAACAACAATACATTTAAAGGCGTGATGGATTTACTGATTGATATAAGGAAAGAAGCGAAGGCTAAAAAAGATTACAGCACATCTGATAAAATACGCAATCAGTTAGCCGCCCTTGGCATTGCCATGAAAGATGAAAAAGACGGCACGGTAAGCTGGGATGTTAATTAAAATTTCTTTTCAAAACAACAACTGCAAAATGAAATCCCTTTTTGATACGGAAGCATATAATGAAATAAACAGCAGGCTTAATTCATTAACCAGCCAGTCGAAGCGGCAATGGGGCAAAATGGATGCGGCCCAAATGCTGGCGCATTGCAAAGAAGCATTCAAGGTGCCGCTTAGTGAAAAATCGCCTCCTAAAATTTACCCATTTGCATTATTTGGCTGGATGATGAAAAGCAAATTGTATAATGATGTGCCCTGGAAGCAAAACCTGCCTACAGCGCCCAACTTTAAAATTAATGACAGCAGGGTTTTTGATAAAGAAAAGGCTGAGCTAACGGCGCTTATAAGCCGCTTTCACCAAAGCAGCCCGGCAGTGGTAGAAAAAATTGTACACCCTGTTTTTGGGAAATTTACCGGAGGGCAATGGGGCATGGCAATGTACAAGCACCTTGACCACCACCTGAAACAGTTTGGCGCATAAGCAGCTTTTATTGATGCACGCACAATACGGGCAAGTGCGTATGGTACAGCAAATCTTTTGAGTGGCTGCGGTGGAATATCTTTTGCAGTGCTGTATGTTTTTTTGGTATCACCATTATCCAGTCAAGGCCTTTTTCATCAGCATATTTGTTAAGCCCCTCAGTTACGCTTTCGCTTTCAATACTGTCGTAAACCGGCTTTATTTCTTTGAATAAATTTTTTGCTGCAATGCTGTTATCCATTACTTCTTCATCCACATGCTCATCATTATGGTCAACATTCAGCACATATAAATCAGCATCAAAGTCTTTCAGTATTTTTTTCAGTAATGCCACTGGGGTTGTTTCTTCTATTTTTTTGTAATCGCAGGCAAAGCCTATTTTAAGAATGGGCGAAAATGCTGCCTGTGGCGGCACCACCAACACCGGGTATTTTGAATTTTGTATTGTCCTGATGGTATTGCTGCCTACAATCAGCTTGGCAAGGGCATCTTTCCCCGAAAGCCCCATTACAATAATGTCCGGTTGCACAGTATCGCAAAATAAAGCAAAGCCATCTGAAAAATTTGCCATTTCTGCTTTGGCATTAAACCCAACTTTACTGCGAAGCTGCCCCTGCACGGTTGATTGCAGCACACTAAGTTCATGCTCGGCAGCGCTTTGCATTTCTGCAGCATTAAATAATGGCCACGCCACTTCGCCAATGCCAACCGGTATTTCATAAGCATGGTATAGCCAAACTTGTGCACCGTAAAAAATAGCAAGGTTGCCGGCATACACAGCGGCGTTTACTGAAGTAGCGGAAAAATCTACAGGAACTACAATTTTTTTCATAACATCAATTTTAAGTGATAAAAATATTGCCTGCCTTTTTATTCAATAGTGCTGGTTTCCAGCGGGCAGGATGATGTTTTTCATACGAAAGGGCAAAAGGAAGGCGGTAACAAATTAAAAATAATTACCGGCAAGTAAAAGTGTTTTCAATAAAATTTTTTAGCTATAATTTCATCAGCCGTTTTGCAGCCTCCTCCAGCGTGGCTTCTTTTTTGGCAAAACAAAAACGCAGCACTTTATTGTTCGTTTCGTTTTTATAAAAAACCGAAACAGGTATAGCAGCCACGCCGTATTCCTTAACAAGCCTTATGGCAAAATCTCTTTCGCTTTCATTACTGGTTCCATCGTAGCTATACAACTGGAAATAGCTTCCATAGCTTGGGAGTTCTTTAAACTTTGTTTGCAACATCTGTTGCCGGAAGAAATCCCTTTTTTGCTGCATCATTTTTCCAAGCGATGTATAATGATGGGGCTGTTGTATAAATTGAGCCAGTGCATGCTGCAGTGGGTGGTGGCAGCAAAAACAATTAAACTGGTGCACTTTTCTGTATTCGCCTGTAAGAGCAGGCGGCGCAATGCAGTAGCCAAGTTTCCAGCCGGTGCAGTTATATGTTTTGCCAAATGAAAAACAAACAAAGCTTCTTTGGTACAAATCGGGGTATTGCAAAATGCTTTCATGCTTAATACCATCGAATATCAAATGTTCATATACCTCATCGCTTAAAATAAAAATCCCGGTGCTGTTTACAATATTGCGTAGCTGCTCAATATCATTTTTGCCAAGCACGCTACCGGTAGGGTTGTGGGGCGTATTCAGCATTATCATTTTTGTTTTGGGCGTAATGCTTTTCTTTACCAAACCCCAATCAATGGAATAAGAAGGGAATTGCAACGGTATTAATACAGGCGTTGCGCCATTCACTTCAATATTAGGAAGGTAGCTGTCAAATGCAGGCTCAAATACTATCACTTCGTCGCCCGGTTGCAATATGGTGGTAAGTGCAGTATATATAGCATAAGTGCCACCGGGCGTTATGGTTATTTCTGTATCAGGGTCAATTGCTGCATTATACAGGCTTTGTGCTTTTTGCGCTATTCTTTCCCGTAGCAGCGGCAGGCCGGCCATATGGCTGTATTGGTTGTGGCCTTGTTTCATGGCATCGTTTACCAGCGCTACCAGTTCTTCGCTCATGGCAAAATCAGGGAAGCCCTGGCCAAGGTTTACAGCATTGTGTTCCATTGCCAGGTTGGTCATAGTGGTAAAGATGGTGGTGCCAACATGCGGCAGCTTGCTTTGGATAGATGGGGACAATACTGTTAGTTTAAACAGCAGCAAAGTAATGAAAACGGGAAACTATTAAGCGGATAAGGAGAAAGATGGCTTTCTTTTTTTTCCTGCAAAAGGAATAAAGGGAAATTTCAATTTTGGTACCGGGCGGAAAAAGATTAAGAGCAAAGGGAAGAGGAATAAAATTTTTGACATTGCCGCTGTTGCTGCATGAAACATTGCCGCCCTTTGCGCAGGCTTTTCGTTAACCCCGCCAATGTAAGCCTTTAAGCCGTTGCCAAACTGAAAATCAAGATGGTGGTGCTGCTTTTTGTCATAATGCTGTTTCAGCATATCGTTGTTGTGCTGCCAGCAGGTTAATGCCCGTTGCCCTTTAGTAAGAGGCGGTTCCATATTGGCATCAAAAAAATACCATTCATTGTCTGCAAAAACTTCTATGGCATAATGGTGAGGGAAGCCAAGGCTGCGGCAGGCCATGCCCTTGTTCCTCAATACATGCATCATCACCATAGCCTGTTGCGAACAGGCTGCATTTGGGTGCTGCATGATTTTATCCGGTTCCACTATACAGGCATAATCTTCTTTTATAAGCCTGCCTGCAAAAGCAGCCACCCAGTTTTGCGAGGGCGAAAAATGGGAGAAGCCATGGTAAAACCTTTCTTCAACAACTGCCCCAAGCAGTTCAGCATAAGCATAACTGCCAATTGGTATTTGCCTGCGTTGTGCTATGCTGTCAGTATATTTTTCTAATAGAACAATGGAGCTTAACCGTGAAAGCGAAGGGTTGAATTTTTCCTTTCCGTTGTATGGCAATTCAGGGTTTATTTTTTCTGTAAAAAAATTGGGCACAAAAAGCGCTAGCGCAATCAAGAGGAGCAATATTTTCCTGATGTTAAATGGCCGCATTAATACAATTTGTATGCATCAATAACGAAAAGGAGCCAAAAAAATTATCAGCGCCCGCCGGGCGGGGCTAAAAAGCCGGGAAAACAGAATGTGTTGTTATGCCCTTTTTGCTTCTTTCATCATATATGAAGCAAACGGAGCAACATTTACATTAAGGTTATCGAGGATAAACAGGATAACTGCGGCAAGCATGATA
>CAYRRL010000202.1:0-5984 GCA_964426665.1 uncultured Ferruginibacter sp.
AGTGCTTTTGTTGGGTATGCCGAGATAGCGCTGCAAAAAATAATTGGAAATTTTTGCCTTGCCATAAAGCCTGATGCTGTCAATGTGGTACAATGGGCCTTTGTTAATTTTCAATATTGCGCTCATCCCTTTTTCATTCATGCCGATGCTGTCTAAATAAACTGACGCAAAAGGGTAGCCGTTATTTTCACAATAAGCCAATATCCTTTCTTTTATTGTTTGTATCTGCCCAAAGCCCACTGGCTTGTTTTCGAAATTGCCTGCAAAAAAGCCCGAAGCTTCCAGCATTTCTTTATCAATGCCGCCTGTAAAAAGTGTTGCCCATTTTTGCTTGCCTCCTAAATAAAGTTTGATGACAGTGGCAGAAGATGAAATAATGCCTGTTGAGTCAACCGATGCAGCAGCATAGCCTTGCGATTGCAATTGAGCGGGCAGTTTGCTGATGTAGGCCAAACATTCTTCCTGGCTGTAAAAGGATGTTTGCAACTTCAATGCTTCGGGGTTAAAGAGGCTATCTTTGCTTTCAAACTGAATGATAAGTTTGTGGTTTGCCGTATCATTCAACTGGCAAAAAGTTTTTTGGCAAAAGCATACTGCCGTTAAAAAAAGGAAGAAAAAAAACTTGATGAAGTTATTTGTTATTGCCATTGGAGTTTTCAAAACTAATATTTAAGCCACAGATGGCACAGATTTATATAAAAAAATTTTGCCGCTAATTACACAAATAAACACGAATAAAAATAATGGCAGGCATTTACATCCATATCCCCTTTTGCAAACAAGCCTGCAATTATTGCAATTTCCATTTTGCCACTTCACTAAGGCAAAAAGATGATTTTATTGCTGCACTGGCAAAGGAAATTAATATCACGCCACTATTTGATGATGCGAATAAAGAAAAAATTGAAACGATTTATATTGGCGGCGGCACGCCGAGCCTGCTTGGGCCGGGTGATTTGAAAACTATATTTGAAGCGCTTCATGCAAAATTTGAAATAGCCAATACTGCAGAAATAACTTTAGAAGCTAACCCGGATGATATCAAACCTTCCAAACTCAGCAATTGGAAAACTATTGGCATCAACAGGCTTAGCATGGGCATACAATCTTTTGACGAAGAAGAACTGGCATGGATGAACCGGGCACACAATGCTGCTGAATCGCTGCTGTGTATTAATACAATGCAGGAAGCAGGCTTTGATAATTTTTCTATTGACCTTATTTATGGTTCGCCGTTATTAACCAATGATAGGTGGAAAAGAAACGTGGATATAGCAATTGAAAACCAAGTGCCTCATATATCCTGCTATGCATTAACGGTGGAGCCAAAAACGCCGCTTGCAAAACAAATTGCTTTAAATAAAACATCTGCTGCCAATTCAGAAAAACAAGCGGGGCAATTTTTATCACTGATGCAATGGATGCGTAACGCAGGTTATGAGCATTACGAAATAAGCAATTATGCTTTGCCAGGCATGAGAAGCCGGCACAACAGCAGCTACTGGCAGGGGAAAAATTATTATGGCTTTGGCCCATCGGCACATTCATTTGATGGCAACAACCGCAGATGGAATATTGCCAACAATGCCAAATACATTCAATCGATTGCACAAAACACTATCCCATTTGAAGAAGAGAAGCTAACGGCAACACAAAGGCTGAATGAATATATAATGGTTTCGTTGAGGACGGCTGAAGGGTTGGATGTTGATAAAATTACTGAGCAGTTTGGCAAACAATTCAGCGATAAAATAATTTCATTAAGCCATCAATATATCCAACAGGGAAAAATTGTATTGCAAAACAACAGCCTTGTGCTTACTGATGAAGGGAAATTGTTTGCAGATGGGATTGCTGCGGATTTGTTTTTTTAGCCAGCCCTGTATCATTCCAGCGTTGCCTCAATCCTTTCAAACCCTTCTGCTGCCGGAAGGCCTTCCCACAAAATTTTATACACGGTTTCTGCAATGGGCATTTCTGCTTTGATGGACTGGTTGATTAAATACATGCATTTGCTGGCATTGTAGCCTTCTGCCACCATGCTCATTTCTATTTGTGCCGCTTTTACCGAATAGCCTTTGCCAATCATGCTGCCGAAAGTACGGTTGCGGCTGTAAAGCGAATAACAGGTAACCAATAAATCCCCAAGATAAACTGATGCTGCATAATTGGTTTGCGGTTTTTGCTGCACATGCTTTACATGGCCAATCGTTCCCACCTGTATATTTTGCACACCAAGCCTCCTTAAAAAAATAGCCATTTCATCAGCGCTGTTGGCGATAAGCACACTCAAAAAATTATCGCCGTAATCAAGCCCGTGTGCAATGCCGGCACCAAGGGCGTAAATATTTTTTAACACTGCCGCATACTGCACGCCATAAATATCATTATTGGTAATAGTGTTGATGTATGGCGTTTTAAAATGATTGGCTATTTGCTGCGTTACCGCCTGGTCCATGCCGGAAAAAGTAAGATACGATAACTTTTCTGCTGCTACTTCTTCTGCATGGCATGGGCCAAGCACGGCAAAATAATTTTCGACAGGCAAACCAAATGCTGTTTTTAAAAAATCATTCAGCAGCACATTCTGGTCGGGCAATATGCCTTTTACAGCGCTGATAACTTTTTTGCCTTCAAAAATATTTTTATCAAGGGGTGAAAGCGTACTGGTAACATAAGCTGACGGCACGGCAACAACAATACAATCTGAATTTTTAACCAGTTCAGCTACATCAGTTGTAAGTTTTAGTTTTGCTGTATCAAAATAGGCATGGCTCAAATACTGGGGGTTGTGCCTGCGTGCCTGTATGTGCTGTATAGCCTTTTCGTTCCGGTTCCACCAGTAAATAATGTTGCCGTTGTCTGTCAAAATTTTTGCAATCGCTGTACCCCAGCTTCCGCTGCCTAATATTCCGAAGCGCATGTTTCTCGTTATTTGTTAATCGTTGAACCGTTTACCATCAGCCGTTTCTGGTTTCTCGTTATCGTTTCTGGTTTCTCGTTTTTAATTCAGCAGGTTTAAACCATTGCTTGCCCTTCAAATTATAAAACGAGCAACAACCAACGAGAAACGAAACAAAGAGCTACGGTTTTTAAAGCCCTAATTTTTCCACTGCTAACTGTGCCGCTACCTGGCTTGCATCTTTTTTATTGTACCCCCTGCCCTCCGCTATCAGTTCCCCATCAACCGTAGCGCCAATGGTAAAAAGCCTGCGGCCGTTTTCAAACTTCTCTCCCAGTGTTTCAAACTCCAGCGCTTTGCCGTTTTTGTTGGCCCAGCCGTACAGTTTGTTTTTAATGTTTATTTCTACGCTCTCCAAATCATCAAGAAACATGTGTGTGGATATGATGTATTTCTCCACCCACTTTTGTGTCTTCTTATAGCCTTTATCAAGGTAAACAGCGCCAATCAACGCTTCTAAGGTGTTGCCAAATATTTGGGAAATTTTGAGTGAGTTGTCGTGTTTGTTGTAGATGGTAATTTTTTTCAGCCCCATCTTTATGCCAATATCATTTAGTTGCTGGCGGTTTACCATCTTGCTACGCATCTCTGTTAAAAAGCCCTCGCCCTTGTAAGGGTATTTTTTAAAAAGGCAGTGCGCCACTATAGAACTCAATACGGCATCGCCCAAAAATTCAAGCCGTTCATTGTTTTCGTCTGCACCCTCCCTTACCGAGCGGTGGCTTAGGGCTGTAATGTACAAATCAAGCTCGCCCGGCGAAAAGCCAAGCACATTAGTGAGTTGGTTCCGGAACTCTTTCTTTTTGGAATCCTCTTTAAAAATATTTTTGAGAAGCTGCAAACAGATTAAAAATTAGTTAATCGAAATTAATGGATTTATACCATA
This sequence comes from uncultured Ferruginibacter sp., assembly GCA_964426665.1. Classification (GTDB taxonomy): domain Bacteria; phylum Bacteroidota; class Bacteroidia; order Chitinophagales; family Chitinophagaceae; genus Ferruginibacter. The sequence continues at coordinate 3,849 of CAYRRL010000202.1, forward strand.
AAACTTTGCAGCACTTAGCTCCCGGTTATTAACCATTAATAATAATAGAATAAAACTTTAACGCCATTTGCTTGCAAATAGCAAAACAGATGAGTATTTTTCGAACACTAAAAACGATTGCGATGAAACAAATAATCTCCTCCAGGGCTGCTGCCATTGTGTATGGCCTTGCCATTGCCGCTTTTGGCGTTTCGCATTTTATGGGTGCCAACGAAATGAAAACACTGCTCCCCGGTTACCTTCCCGGCGGGTTGTTTTGGATATATTTTACCGGCGTGTGTTTGCTGCTGGCTGCCATCGCCATCATTACTAACAAACAAGCCAGGCTTGCCTGTTACTTATTAGCCGCCATGCTGCTGATATTTGGTTTTACGCTGCACCTGCGTACTTCTTTCACTATTACTTTTTCGCTTTTTTTAAAAGATGTAGCCATGGCAATGGCAGCCATCATTATTGGCAACTACTCATCAAAGGGTTAAAATAAAAAAGGCAATGATTTTTGAACCCTGCCCTTCATTGTTACGTTTTGCCATTTCTTCGTTTTGCATGGTTTTTTGCCGTAAGATAGTCGAGGAAGTAAATAACTTTTATGGAGAAGCTGTTGAATTGGGTATCGTTATTATAACCCCTGCCATTGATGGTTTTGCCCAGGTTTGAAAAATAACCATTCACAAAATAGCCGTGCTGGCTGCCGCTTATGGCTTTCCAAACAACATTAATAAAACTGCCTTGTGCAAATTGCCAGGTATACACCAGGTCGGTGCTTAAAAAATTAAAGTTCCTGTTAACGTTAGTGCTTATAGAATTTCGTGGCGATACCAACTCGCCTGAATTATCGAGCGCAAAAAATTGAAGCGGCGCCACTTTGCTCCAGTAATGGCGCAAGCGCAAATTAATTGCCATGCGGTTGGTAAAACTGTATTTGGCGCCCAATACATTTTCAACTGCCACTACATTCCTTCTTGAGAAGAAAATTGTATCAATTTGGGTACGGGGGTCTTTTATCACAGCAGCAAAACCAGCCTGGTTTTTTGTCCCGTCCACCACCAGCTGGTGGTCAACCGAAAATTTGCTGCTGAAACGTATCCTGCCAAAGAAATTGTAACCATACAGCGTACGGTTAAAATAAGTGCCTTTTCCATACGAAAGGCTGCCGCCCCATGAAAGTTGTTTTGCGTTGTTGCTTTCCCACCAAATGTTAGCATAAATACGTGGCTTGTCTGTAAATACTTTGCCCCATACCCGTGGTTCATAAAAATCGTGGCGCTTAGGGCCACCATTGATATTGCCGCCAACCCACCAAAGATTTTTTAATTGCCCGTTGATATTAAAATTAAAGCTGGCATTCTGGTACATCATTCCGGCACGCTTCTGCTCATCAATAGCTGTTACAAGGCGGCTGTAAAAAACATTTACATTCAAACGCATCTGGTTGTACCACCGGGTTGGTTTTATCCAACTGTAACCAATATAAAAACCCTGGTCCATTGTATTGTTGTTGGTGTAATAGCCCATGTCCTGTTTGTCATATTTGGCATTTACCAGGTCTTGCCAAATATTAAAGTTGAAACGGCCGCTGACTTTTCCAAAATAAACAGAGTGTGAATACCCTGTTTTGCTTTTACTGTTTTCAAATGTTTTGCTGATGCTGATGTTGCCGCCAATGTTCCACTTGTTATTCTTGTCGTACAAATCAATCAATGCGGCGGTAACATTGGCGTCTTTTGCAGGCCCGCTTCGCATCACATTTGTATTAACCACAGAAACACTGCTGTTGTTTTTAAGCGACTGGTTAAAAACAATTATACTATAATTCGCCAGCGGCTTTGTTTCTCTTTTTATTTCATGGCCTGCCGAGTCTTGTATTGTTTCATGCTCTGGTTTTGCCACAGCATTTAAAAAACCAATACCCAGGCCTTTTTGTGTGCGGCCGCTTATTTTAGTGGCGTTGTACAAACTGGTTGGTATACGCCTGCTGTAAAACAAATTGCCTTTGTTAAACAATTCGGCGCCCTCGGTAAAAAAAGGCCTGTTATCATTGAACCTTTGTTCAAATGGCGTAAGGTTCAAGATGAGGTTATCTGTTTGTACCTGCCCAAAATCCGGTATCAGTGTCATGTCTAAAGTAAATGCCGG
>CAYRRL010000203.1:0-5881 GCA_964426665.1 uncultured Ferruginibacter sp.
CTTTTTTAAGGTTTCGGCTAAAGCGCTGCTATACTATGCCTTTATCGGTTAATTATATGCCCTGTTGGTATTAATTACTGCCTCCATAATGGCTTTGCCAAAATAAAAAAGGCCTGGTATTCTGTATTAAGTAAGCTATGCCAGCTTTTCAATAAAAAAGCATTGTAAAGGGATGCGTATAAACAAAGATTTTATCTCTGGTTGATATAAAAAAAAGCTGCCCCAGTTATGGGGCAGCTTTTTTATGCTTAAGCAAATATTATTGCTTGTTGATTTTCTTAATCACAAAGTCATTTGTCAACTGAACTTTCACAACATAAGTACCGGCTGCAAAGCTGCCCATGTTCACTTCAATGTTATTGGAACCTGAGGCAATTGTTGATACGCTGCGGTAAACAGCTTTTCCGTTCATGTCAGTGATAGTGATAGTTGCCCTGTCCTGAACATCTGAACTAAGTTTTACAACAGCAACGCCTGTTACAGGGTTTGGCGCTACATAAACGTCAGCAGTGCCTTCGTTGCGTACAGTGCGTACGGGGCTGTATTTAACCTGGCCGTTGTTGTCCACTATTTTCAGGCGGTAGTAGTTAAGCGCCCTTACAGGAGCCTCATCAATAAAGTTGTAATTTACTGTATTGTTAGTGTTTCCTGTAGCAACCACACTTCCAATTTCCCTGTATTCCCTTCCGTTAGTGCTGCGCTGAACAACGAAATTGTTCAGGTTTACTTCAAGGCTGGTTGTCCAGTTTAGTTTATTTACCCTGCCTGAACGCACAGCGTTGAATGAAGCCAATGAAACAGGCAATACAACTGTGCCTTTGTGCAGGTAGAAAGTAGAATAAGAGTCGTGGAGCACATCTACAAAATGGTCGAATCCGCCATAATCACCACTTGTGAATTGATCATAGTATGTGCCGCCATTTGCAATTGCTGCTGATGTGGCGCATGTTTGCGATGTTTTGGTGCAGTTCAGGTCTGCAGGTGTGGTAGCACCAGCCGCTGCTGCTAAAGCCTGCAATTCGGCATCAGTAAAGTAAACCCTTGTAAGCACATCCCCGTTAGGCTGGGTAGTAGGCGTAACGGTTACATTCCTGTCAAGGTAGAAAGTGCCGCCCACTTGCCTAACAGCGGCAGTGTTAACATAGTATGATGCAGACGTGTTGCCCAATATGCTTCCGTTAGGGAATACCTGTGCAACTATATTACCAGAAGCATCTTTAAGCGAAGCCCATGTGTATTTATATGCTGAGTCAATGTTTACAGCAATAGCATTTGTACAGCCTGTGCCTGTAGAAATAGGAGCAACAGCGCTGCTGTCCCATGCACAGATGGCAAATGCGCCTTCGTTGCCAATAGAGAAAGGCATCACCCTGATGTAAAGTACCTCGCCTGGTGTCCTTCCACTTAGGCTAAGCCTTGAATGGTATTGAACAGCTGCACTAAAGTCATCGGGGTTGTCATCGTCGCTGCAAGCTACACGTGTAAGAACGCCGCCGCAGGTGCCGGAATAAGCTTCTGCTACCAAGTCTACTACATCTTCGTTCACTGCTGATGTTTGTACAACCACATTGCCGCTTGCAGGAACTGTTACAGTGTACCATACGTCATCAGGCCTTGCAGTGGGTGAGCATAATGGAGAAGTAAACCCTACAGCAGAGTCTGCTAATGCCAATGTGCCAAGCACAGGGCTGCCACAGAAACCATCAGTTACAGGCAAGTTAACTGCACCGCTGCATTCGTTGTTGGCCGGCGGGTTGGTAGTAGTAAAGCTGGTAACATTGCTGATGCAACCAGAAGCTACGCCACCAGAATTGAATGGTACTACATACCAGTAATATGTAGTATTTGCCTGCAGGCCTGTTAATTGTACAACTGTGCCTGCTGTTGTGCCCAAAGTATCGCCAGCTTGGTTTGGCGGGTTGTTTGTACCAAGTATAAATGCGTAGCCATCAGCACCTGTAGCAGCATTCCATGAGAAAGTTATCGGGCTTGCTACGTTTGCAGAGGCATTAGCAGGAAGTAAATTAGTAGTACAACCTGGTGGTGGAGGTGCTATATCAATAGAAATACAATAAGAACCAAATGAACCAGCTACACCATCAAGGCGTATCAAATATTGAGTGCCGGCAGTTAAGGATGGTGTTGTAACTATTCCAGAAGCATCTACTGTAAGCACAACTGCATCCCCAGCAGTACAATCGGCATTTAATGGTGGTGCTGCCACTGAAGCACATGGGCCTGTGAACAAGTGAACCCATGCATCAAGGTAATCTGTGCCAGTAGCAGGGCGCTCAAGCAATATGTTATAGAAACCAGTTATTGCAGGCGTAAATGAATACCAAACTGTATTGTTTGATGCAGAACAGCCACTTTCAGGTTCATCCAGGGCAGTTGTTGCACAAGTTGTATTGCCACACTGGGCAGCGCCGCCAGCAGTAAGAGGGGTAGCCGAACAAACCTCATCATTTGCCGGAGGGCCTGCATTAAATGTTATAGAAACTGTATCGGAGAATGCAAATGCACCGCCATTGGAACAAGTTACCCTTGCCCTGAAATCTAAAGAAGCGCCAACAGATGCAGTGTAAGCCGCTGTAGTGGCGCCACCTATATTGGTAAATGTATTAGCGCCAGCAGGAGAACTTTGCCATTGTACGCTAATGCCGCTTGCGGCAGTGTAGCCTGCTAAGTCAAGGTCAACAGTGCCTGCACCGCATAAAAATGTTGCGCTTATTGAAGCGCTACCCGGGGTAGGCGTACCGCTGCATATTGGGTTGTTTTCAACAAGCACATCATCAACAAACATATTATTGCCAAACTCGCCTGCGGCATGGATAAGCACATAGTTAGTAGCACCGGTAAAGCTTGCAGGTATAGCAAATGAATATTGATACCAGCCATCAGCTGCTTCAACAGGGGCGTATGTGCGCCTTCTTAAAATTTTGCCGAGGTAAGTAGCCCCAGTAAGATTTTGAGCAGTGTTTATATAAACCGAAACGCTATCTTCATTGGTATACAAAACATTGTCCCTGTACATCCATAAACTTACTTTTTGGGAGCCGGCTGCAACCATGCTAAAAGATGGAGTAGCAATGTAAGAGCCATTGCCTGCCGCAAAATCGTAAGACCTGAAAATGATCATGCCTGCACCGGAGTGAGGGCTTACAACCAATGCACCGGGATCGCTGCCTTCTGTGTTGGCAACTGCTCTTTCCCAAAGGGCAGTGGGGTCAGCCCCGGTAGTGTGTGTGACATTCCAGCCGGTGGGCGGGAATGTTGTGCCATCAAAGCTCTCATTGATTAACTGAGCCTTGCCAGCAACCCCCAACAATACAAGGGCTGGGAAAAGAAATAAATGTTTGAGTAGATTTCTACATCTCATAAGTAGTAGTTTTACTTTATTAAATAATTATGCAAAGCATCGCAATTTATAGCAAAGAAATTATAGTTAGTAAAATTTTTTCCCCATAAAGGCCCCAGAATTAAAAAAAATACATGGGCGGCTTCGTTTTTGGACTTGTTTTGGCCGCTTGGCCCCGCTTTTAATGCCTCGTTTGATACATGAAAACAATCCCAAAATGATTATGGAGAAAAAGAATGTGCAAAAATGCCCATCCAAAATTCAATTTGCAATACGGACAGGGGCAGGTTTTTGTTGCCGCAGCCATCATTTTTTTTGGGGGGGGATAAAAGGATGGATGTTATGCACCCATTTTTTCACCTGTGCCTCACCATTTCATTTCCATGATATAATCGTTCATGTAGAACCCATTGCCAATATCAATATCTGTTTCTGAAATAATTTTAAACCCGATGCGCTGATAAAATTGAAGCGCTTTGTTGCGCCGGTTCACATTCAGTTGCAGAACTGTGGCGGGGGCAATATCGTTTTTAATAAAAGCGATTAATTGCTTGCCGATGCCTTTGCCCTGCATATTGGGCAGTATGTAAATTTTGTGCAGGTGAAAAATGGAAGAGTTGTTTTCTTTGGGCGAATAAGAAGCAAACGCAACAGGCTTCCCGTCCTCGTATGCCATTATAAATGTATGGCCTTTTTCAAATTGCTTTTGCAATGATGATGTGCTGTACATTAGCTCCATCATATAATCTACCTGCTGCGGCCCAATGATTTCGCTGTAAGTTAGCGGCCAAATTATATTAGCCAGGTTTTTAATGGCGGGCACCTGCCCGGCGCCAACTTTTTGCACGGCTGTCATCAGCAGTTTATTGAATGGTAATTTTTAGGTCAGGCGCAAAAAAGCGGTGCCCTTTGCCATCGCTTACAATAATGTCGAAGAAAAACAATTGTTCCCCTTTTTGCAACTGCTCCTCAATACTTGTTTTCCAAATGCCGCTTATTGGCGTTTCGGTAAAGCGCTGTGCCACCAGGCTTGTAGTGGGGGTTACTACACCGGTTTCTTCATCTTCTTTTACAGCCAGCCTTGTGTAGGCAATTTGGTAATTGGTGATTGCATAGCTGTTGTTTTTATCATCCACCACTCTTAATGGCAGCGAAATAATTTGTTTGCCAACTTCAGCATGGCAGGTGGCATTAAGGCCCGTAAATTTTGCTAAGTAAGTTTTAACCTTTGGCGGTATAAATTTTTTTGGAGCCGTAGCTGCAGGTTTTATGGTTGCAGGCTTTGGTTTTACTTGTGCCTGTACTGCAAAAGCAAAAAATAAAACCGGGGCAAATAATATTTTATGCATGTATTGGTTATTAGGTATTTGTTATTTGTTGTTTGGGCAATACAATATTAAATATTACATCATAAATATTAAATATTAAGTGCTGCTAAACTTTCCTTAATTGTTTTTATCCTTGCTTCGGCATCTGCTCTTTTCTTTTCTTCCAAAGCGATTACTTCGGGTTTTGCATTTTGAACGAAGCGTTCGTTGCTGAGTTTTTTTATTACGCTTTGCAAAAAGTTTTGCTGGTGCTCAAGGTCCTTCAGCAAATCTGTTTTTAAAGTGCTGTTGTCTAATTGCTTTTCTGATTCGATATAAAACTTGTCTTTTTCAACAGCTACTACAATGGTATTGGCTAGTGCTGCATTTACATATTCCACAGATTCTGCATTTACCTGCTTCAATAAAATATTCTCTATCGATTTGTAATTGCCTGCGCCGGCAGTTTCAATATACAGCTTAATTGTCTCCTTTGGCTTCAGCTGGTTTTTGTTTCTTGCATCCCTTAAGTTAGAAATTACATTTTTCAACAATTGCCCCTGTTGTAAAATCGTTTTGCCTGCTTTTGCAACAGCCCTGTATCGTGCCACACACAAATCAATTTGTTGCTCTTTCAACAAATGATAAATCTCTTCTGTAATAAAAGGCATAAAAGGGTGCAGCAATTGCATCAACTCCTCAAAGAAAGAAACCGTTTTGTCATACACAGCTTTATTAATAGGTTGCTCAAAGCCCGGCTTTACCCATTCCAAATACCAACTGCAGAAATCATCCCACACCAATGAGTAAATTGTTTTCAATGCTTCGCTCAGCCTGAACTGTTTCATCAATCCATCCACTTCTTCTTTTACTTCATTCAACCTGTTCTCAAACCAATCAATCGCAAAATCATTTCTCGTTTCTTGTTCGCTATCGCTTCCATCCCTGCGCTGCTCCCACATCTTCACCAGCTTCAGCGCATTCCACAATTTGTTATTAAAATTCCTTCCCTGTTCAAGCGACGATTCGTCAAACAATAAATCATTGCCGGCAGGCGAGGCAATCATTATCCCAAACCTGACCGCATCGGCACCGTAAGTATCAATCAGCCCGAGCAAATCTGGCGAGTTGCCCAGTTGCTTGCTCATCTTCCTCCCTTGCTTGTCCCTCACCATGCCGGTGAAATACACATCTTTAAAAGGCTGTTTGTTTTCAT
>CAYRRL010000204.1:0-1411 GCA_964426665.1 uncultured Ferruginibacter sp.
CGCTTCAGCAGCAGCATGCAGTCTGCAATAAAACGGCCGGTGAAATGTTTATGGTTATACTCCAGCCAACCTTGTTCATATTGCCATGGCTGCAAGCGCCTGGCAATGGTAAGGTGCGGCTCCAGTATAAAATGCGGTTTGTTGTCATCGTTCAGTTTCATCAGCCGCTGTGTTTCCGCCCTCACCTTTTTCACCAAACCTTGTACCGGCACTTTTGATGTAATGCTTATATATATGGTATGCGACGGGAAACTGCCATAATCTTTCAATTCAATTTTTACCGGCGGCTGCCCCATCGCCACGGCATGCAGCCTGTTCACCAGCCGTTCTTCCATCAACTGGTATTGAAGGAAATTCACCAGCGTAATGTGCGGCTTGCCTGCTACTGCCGTGCTGGCTTTGTACTTGTCAAAAAACTCCTGCTTCACTTTCATGATTTTGTTCCGTAGCTCTTCATGGGGGTTAAGCACTAACAGGTACTCATGCACTTTGTAGCCGGGCATCAATACCCGCCCGTCTGGCCCCCGGCCCAATAAGGGAAGGCCCATTGTTTCGTTCAGTTTCATCGTGGTTTGTTTTTTTGTTTAACATCGGTTTGCCAATTTTAGGTTAGTAGTAATTTTTTGTACCCAGCATTATTTCTTTATTCATCTTCTCCCGATAGCTATCGGCTCTTGTATTGTTTGTTTTCTATTCATCCTTTTCCCACGTTGCTTATGTTGGGGCGCCGCAGGCGCCCCAACTTTCATTCTTCAATTGCCGTGCCTGCCTGAAAAATAATTAACCAATTTTGTTAGCATAAAATTACTAATTTATTTAGTTTTACAAAAATTATTTTTATGGATGAGGAACAATTTTATTCTTCTGCTTATAAAGGCAGCAAGCATTATACACAACAACAGGTACGCACTGCCAATGCTACTGGCTTTGGCGCCGCCGCTGATGATTACATGGAACGTGGCATTGACCTGAATGAACAGCTCATCATCAACAAGCCCGCTACTTTTTTTATGAGAGTGAGTGGAAGCAGCATGGTGAATGCCGGTATTTATGATGATGATATTGTGATTGTTGACAAAAGCATCAAACCGCAGAATGGCAAAATAGTAATTGCGATTTTGGACGGTGAGTTGTTGATACGCCGCTACGAAAGAACAATTAATAAATTAAGGCTGGTGCCAGAAACAACCAAACTATCGCCGATAGAAGTGGGCGAATTCAGCGATTGTAAAATATGGGGCGTTGTTACCTGTGTGATACGTATGGTTGACAGCAGCCTGCAGCATTTCAGGAATAACAGCAGCCATAAAAAAACAAGCTGATGAAAGCCATTGTTGATTGTAATAACTTCTATTGCAGTTGTGAAAGATTGTTCAAACCGCATTTAGATGAGCGGCCTGTTGTTGTATTG
>CAYRRL010000204.1:1421-5525 GCA_964426665.1 uncultured Ferruginibacter sp.
AGCGATGAAGCAAAGAAACTTGGCGTGGCAATGGCCGGGCCTTATTTTCAGGCAAAGCCTATGATACAGAAATACAATGTGGCAACTTTTTCATCCAACTATAATTTGTACGGAGACTTAAGCTGGCGGGTGATGGAAACACTGCGTATAATACTGGGAAAAGAAAATGTGGAAGTGTATTCTGTGGATGAATGTTTTTTAAACCTGGGTAATTATGAAGGGAAAGATTTTTATGAATTAGGGTTGCAGATAAGGGAAAGAGTAGAAGAGTGGACAGGAATAAAAGTATCGGTTGGCGTAGCGCCTACAAAGGTGTTGTGCAAAACTGCCAATCATCTTGCTAAAAAAAATAAGGAGGAAACAAAATGTGTTGTTGTATTGGATACGCCTGAAAAAATTTCCGATGCTTTAAAGAAAACACCTGTAAAGGAAGTATGGGGGGTGGGCGGGCAATATGCATTAAAGCTTCAGTATGGCTGGAATATCCATACTGCATTTGAGTTGAGTAATCTAAGTTTAGAATTCGGCAATAAATTTTTGGGCGGTGTAGTTGGTGTAAGATTAATTAAAGAACTGAGAGGCGAGCCAGCCATTGATATGGAAGATGAATTAGTAAATAAGAAAATGATTGCCACTACAAGAATGTTTGGCAGCCCTGTTGGTGATATTAATGATATAAAAGAAGCTGTGGCTACTTATACTTCACGGGCCGCAGAAAAATTGCGGCGGCAGCTTGGTGCAGCAAAAGTTATAAGTGTATTTGTAGTAACAAAAGACCAGGGCCACATGCTGAGTTTTAATAAAACTGGCACTATCAGTAGTTATACTACTTTGCCTGCTGCCACATCATTTACGAATGAATTAATAAGGCCTGCTGTGCAATTGGTGGATGAATTGTATGAAGAAGGCCAGCTATACAAAAAAGCCGGCGTGATGCTTAGCGGTATTGTACCAGATGATTCGATACAAGGCAATTTATTTTTACCGGAAACAAAAAACTGCGGAAGAAAATTGATGCAAATGATTGACAACATCAACTTCAGCCAACGGGATGATATTTTGAAATTTGCTGCCAGCGGCACAGACAGGGATTGGAAAATGCGGATGGAAATGCGCAGCCCAAGGCACACTACACGGTGGGATGAATTATTTCAAGTGCATTAATCAAACAAGCCTCTTTGCTTCGGAACTGAATCAACAAACGTTGGCTTAATCAAATTCAATCCCATTTCTTTATTCATCTTATCAGCCAAATACACTGTCAGCTCCGGCGAAGTAGCTTCATCATGCATGTGCATAAAAAAATACAATTCTTCCAAACCGTTATCCAGCCAATATTTCATTCTTTCAACCCACATATCTGCCCTTTTATAATCAGACGGGTGCAAGCTGTTGCCAACATATCTTATAAAAGCCTTTGGAATTGTAAGGTGCATGTGTGCACAATCCCTTCTGCCTGCCGTGTCAGTAATTACAGCACCGATATTCATTTCTTTCAAAGCAGAAAATAGTTCTTCCCTTATTGCATCTTTCTTAAACCAATCAGGGTGCCGTACTTCTAAAAAGAATTGCAAATCCGGTGGCAATGTTTTTAAATAATTAAATAACTCGTCTTTTCTTTTTGGAGAAAATGTATCACTAACCTGTACAAAAATTGGCCCGAGGAATTCTTCAAAAGCAACAATGCCACGAAAAAATTCATTGCTGATAAATTGTTTGTTGGATAAACTGCCACGGCGCGTTACGCCCTGGTACATCTTTGGGCAAAATTTAAAATTTGTCCCCGCTGCATTGGCTGTCCACTTTTTTATTAACCCTTCGCCATATACTTTATAATGTGTTGCATTTAGTTCAATAGAATTATAATGCTGCACATAGTGGTTTAAAAAATCTTTCTCTTTTGTTTTAGGAGGGTAAATTTTCCCCACCCATTCTTCCCTTCCCCATTTGGCACAACCGAGATAAACTTCCGGGTTTTTGGCAGGCCTTCCTTTTAATGTTTGTTTATTAAAAACTGGCTCCGCAGGCAATAAAAAATCTATTGTATCTAATTGAGCTTCCGGCACTCTTCCAAATTCCATAGGTAATTTCATTTAAGCATGTGCCTCATGCGTATGGTGGCGGTGTGTTGTTTTTGTGCGTTTCCTGCTTTTGAGTTTTTCAAAAAAAGCCACGTTCATCATCACCAGCAGCATGCCATAAATTACGTCTTCCACAGGAATGGTTGAAATACGCAAACCTAAGTTGTGGGCATTGTTGTAGGTAATAACAGGGATAGAAGTTAAATAACCATTCACAAAAAGAAAGGGCACCAGTATGATGGAATAAGATATAAGGAAAGGCGTGGCATCAAAGTGCCGGAAAAACCTTTTGTTGAAAAAAATGAAAAGTATAAAAGCACCGGTAAAAAGAAAAGTCCATGAGGTGTACATTTTTTTATAAAAAGCCATGCCAAGGATAACAAGCAGCCAGGCTAAAACCATCATTATTATTTTGTCATGCGCCTTGTTTTTTAAATTGCGGAAATACACCCTGATACATTCATAAATAAACACACAGCAATAAGGCACTACAAAAAAGAAAAGCACTTCTTCAATGGGCAGGTTAAAAAAATAAAATGGCTTGCCGATAACACAGTTTTCATTAAAGCTCCATATGCCTTTGTAAGTAAAGTAAATGTCCCATGCAATATAAAATGCTGCAGGCAATACCATAGCCGGGAAAAGGAACTTCCATTTTCGGCGAAAGCCAACTTTTCTATCGAAGCTGAGGGCAAGCGGCCCTAAAAGCGAAGCGGCAAGAATCGTAATGTATATATAATTTGTGTCCAACGTTTTGGTTTAAAGCTAAAGGCTTACTATAAATATAAGCATTTTTTTACAAGGGACGGGAGAAGCAAAATAAATCTTTATTGTACCAACGGGAATAAGGCAATAATGGTTTGCAAACGAAGATAAAATTTGATGCAGGCATGGGTTTTACTCCAATAAGCAAGCTTATTTCTTGCCTTCAAAAAAACCATATTGCTTTAAAATACCTTTAAGTATGTTCAATCTTGCGGTTCTCATATCAAATTCCTTTGCAGGGTTTTTAACCAGCAATGTAAAAAAGTAAGGGTGCTTGTTTTCCTCAATCCAGCCCACAATCCAGCCGATATTGCCGCCTTTTTCATCAAAGCCCCAGCCAGTTTTGTAAGCCAATGTGTATTGGGTGGTGTTTTCCTGCACCATCATATCCCTTACTATTTGCTGGTTGCGTTTTTGAAACGGCAGTTGGTCAAAGTACAGCCTCTTAACAAGCCCAAGTTGTTCGTCGGGTGAAATTTTCAGGCTGTTGTCAAGCCAAAACGAGTCAACTTTGGTAGTTATTTTTTGCGTGCCATAGTGCAGGCTGTCAAGCCATCTTTGCATTGTGTCTTTGCCAATCCTTCTTGCCACTTCCTGGTAATAATTTACGGCGCTTGCTTTAAAGGCCTGTTGCATGGTTAAATCCCTGTTCCATTCGTCGTTCCATCTTTTAACGCTGTCCCATTTAATCACCATCTTTTCATCCAGTATTTTATTTGTTTCAAGCCCTATAAGGCTGCTTACAATTTTAAAAGTAGAGGCCGGCAAAAAGCGCATGGTGTCCAAAGCCATATTGTACACGGTTACCTTTCCCGTGGCATTGTTAAACAAGGTAAAGCACCCATCGGCTTTGTTTTCGTCAAAATGTTTTTTCAGGCTGTTGTCTATTTCTGCTTTGTTTACCGAGCAGGAGGTAATAAGGAATAAGAAATGAGGAATAAGCAATAAGAATGTAAGCAGCCTTTTCATTAAAAGAGGGTTTTATTTTTTGTTGTTTTGGTTGATGTGCTGGGCGGTGGCTTGTAACGCTTCGTAAAATTCTTCGCCGTATTTTCTTACAAGTGCATCTTTTAAAAAAACATATACGGGCACTTTTAGTTTTTTGCCAAGGGTGCAGCCTGTTTTACATAAATCCTGCCTTGGCTCATAGTTTACATACTCCGTTTGTTTGTCACGGCTTAGCTTGGTGCGTATTGGGTACAGGTGGCAACTGATTGGTTTTTTCCATTTTACTTTTCCATCATTATATGCTTGTTCA
>CAYRRL010000204.1:5535-5860 GCA_964426665.1 uncultured Ferruginibacter sp.
CGATGCCATTTACATCAACTATGCCAATCACACAAACCTTGCTGGCAATGGTTGGCGTTACCCAGCCAAATTCTTTGTCATATACATACCTGCCCTGCCGCTCAATTTCCATTTTGCCTTCTTCGGTTAAATATGGCAGCACAGCTTCGTATATTTCATTGATAGTATCCAGCTCACTCACATGCAGCGGCGCACCGGCATCGCCATCCACGCAGCAGCCGCCCTTGCATTTGGCGAGGTCGCATACAAATTGTTCGTCAATTACTTCGTCGCTTACGAGTTTATTGTCAATAGCTATCATAGCAGGGCAAAAGTAGGAACAAAA
>CAYRRL010000205.1:0-5859 GCA_964426665.1 uncultured Ferruginibacter sp.
CCTCTTGTCAATCTCGCTACAAACCCTTCCAAAAATTTCATCAATAGTGCCTTCGCCTTTCAGGTAAACAGACTTGCCGAAAGAATTATAGTATTCTGCTACGGCAGCAGTTTTGCTGTGGTAAACAGCTATCCGTTGCCTGATGACGGTTTCGTTGGTGTCATCGCTGCGGCTGCTGGTTTCGCCACGTTTTAATAAACGCTTTATCAATTCTTCTTCGCCCACTTCCAGCGCCAGCATTACGTTGATGGCCGTTTTTTTAAGTTCCAGTAATTTGTCAAGCGCTTCCGCCTGTGCGGCTGTACGGGGAAACCCGTCAAATAAAAAACCTTTGGCATCAGGGTTGGCGTCAAGCGCAGAGCTTATCATGCCAATCACCACTTCATCGGGCACTAACTGGCCTTTGTCCATAATTTTTTTAGCCTCCAGGCCCAACGCTGTTTGTTGTGCTATTTCAGAACGCAGCAGGTCGCCGGTGCTGAGGTGCTTTAATCCATATTTGGCTATCAGCTTTTCGCTTTGCGTACCTTTACCACTGCCGGGCGGGCCAAAAAGTATTAAATTGAACATATTTGAAAGATTGCCGTTGTATTTGGTAAGGAAACAAATATAGCAGATGAGCTTTAAATATCCATTAACATTTTAAAGTTTCTGTTGAAAATCCCTGCAAATAGCAGTGCCGTATGTAAGGAATTGCAGTAAACAGCGTCAATATCAGAAAAATGAAACAGGCAACCTTCACATTTATTATTTTGTTACTTGTGCTTACAAGTTGCAACAGCCAGAATACTCAAGCAAAAAAGGATAGTATGGAAACAAAAACAAACAACCCGGTTTATTCCCACACCGACAGCAGTAAAGTGAACATGACGGATGCCGAATGGAAAAAAACATTGCCGGCGGATGTGTACCAAATTGCCAGGGAAAAAGGCACGGAAAGGGCTTTTACAGGAAAGTTTTGGGAGCATAAAGAAGCAGGCACCTATTACTGCGCCGCTTGCGGCAACCCATTATTTTCCAGCAACGGCAAGTTTGAAAGCAGTTGCGGCTGGCCCAGTTTTTTTGAGCCTATCAACAAAGGCAGCATTATATATGCGCCCGATAATAGTTATGGGATGAGCCGCACTGAGGTAATGTGCGGCCGTTGCAAGGCGCATTTGGGCCATGTGTTTGAAGACGGCCCGCCGCCAACAGGGCTCAGGTACTGCATCAATTCAGTAATTCTGGATTTTGAAAAAGCAAAAGATGCTGAAAAGAAGTTTGAAGAAAAGAAACAGTAACCATATTTTAAAAAGACAGTTGCGGCCCCGTCACTTGTGACGGGGCCGCTTTTCTTTCATTTGAAAAAAACAAGTAAATAACGCCTTCCCTGCAAACCTTTACATTTGCACACATACATTTTTGATTTACCAAAACAGCGAACCATGCCATCTAACAGGCTTAGCAACCTTGCAGAAACACTGATTGGCTCCGAGATAGTAAAACTCGGCAACGAGATAAAGGAGAAAATAAAGCAGGGCAACAAAATTTACAATTTTACGATTGGCGATTTTGACAGTTCTATTTTCCCAATACCTAAGGGTTTGCAAAGCGAAATTATTGCTGCATTCAACCATCATTATACTACTTACCCGCCCGCCGATGGCATTGCGGAATTGAGGGAAGCCGTGGCGCAATTCCTTTTGCAAAGAGAGGGGCTTGATTATAAGACAAACGAAATATTGATTGCTGCCGGTGGCAGGCCATTGATATATGCCGCTTACAGGGCTATTGTTGACAAAGGCGAAAAAGTAATTTACCCTGTGCCAAGCTGGAACAACAACCACTATGTGCATTTTACAGAAGGGCAACACATAATGATTGAGGCAAAAAAGGAAAACAACTTTATGCCTACAGCGGTTGAGATAGCGCCACATATGAAAGGCGCTTCTTTAATTGCCTTGTGTTCGCCACTAAACCCAACAGGCACTACATTCAAAAAGGAAGAACTTGAAGCGATATGTGATTTGGTAATTGCAGAAAATGAAAGCCGCAACGCCGATGAAAAGAAATTGTATTTGTTGTACGACCAGATTTACTGGACGCTCACTTTTGGCGATACACAGCATTACAACCCTGTATCGCTTAGGCCCAGGATGAGGGAATACACCATATTTATTGATGGCATCAGCAAATCTTTTGCAGCAACTGGCGTAAGGGTAGGATGGAGCATGGGGCCGGAACATTTAATTGCTAAAATGAAAGCCATCAACAGCCATGTGGGCGCATGGAGCCCAATGGCAGAGCAAAACGCTACAGCTAATTATTTAAAACAAAACGAGGCAATCGATAAATATTTTGTTCATTTTAAAAGTGAAATATCCGAAAGGCTCAATAAAATTTACGATGGCTTTATACAATTAAAAAAAGAAGGCTATGCTGTAGATGCGGTGGCGCCGCAAGCTGCTATTTATCTTACCATACAAATCAACCTTGTTGGCAAACAAACACCCTCTGGCAAAAAACTAGCAAAGCAAACAGACGTAACAACTTATTTATTAGATGAAGCAAAGCTTGCAATAGTGCCATTTTCATCGTTTGGCGCTTCAGCAGACAGCAGCTGGTACCGCCTTAGTGTGGGCACCTGCAAAAAAGAAGAGATTGGGGAAATGCTCAAAAAACTAAAAGATGCCCTGGGGCATCTTTCGTGAAATATTGTATGTGGCTGAAATCAGTTCCTGCAGTTTAAAAACACAAACGGTTTGAGTTCCTGCTCTTTAATGGTGCTTTTTACAGAAGCATGTTTTACATATATCTTGTAACGGTTCAAATCTATCACTTCGTGTGCGGCTGCAAGGTTTTCTGTACGTTCTACATCAAACAGCAGTTCATGCAGCATTTCCACCTGGTGCTCAATAGCCTGTGGGCTCATTAGCTCCTGATTAAACATTACAAGCAGGTCTCGATTGATATTGTTCATATTACTGGATTTTCTATTTGGTATTAATTAGTAGCCAACCAGCCCTTTTTTATTAGGGCAACCGCAATTGCCGTTCTTGGTAGAACTGCAGCCTGCGGCAAGAAACGATACTAATACAACTATCAAAAAGGATATTTTAAAAAAGCGTTTCATAAAAACTGGAATTAACAAATTAAACTACTTTCACCCTGATTTATTGCTTTTTAATCATGGTTTTTTCCGAAAAAAACAGCAACGCAGGCAAAAAAACAATTTTAGTGGCTCCATTAGACTGGGGCCTGGGCCATGCCGCCCGTTGCATACCTATCATAAAAGAACTTGAGCACTACCCAGTTAGGGTAGTAATAGCTGGCGAAGGGGCTGTTGCTGCAATGCTGAAACAGGAATTTCCTCAATTGCAAATTATCCCACTGCCGGGCTACAAAATAAAATACAGTAAAAATAAACGGTGGTTTCTTCTGAAGCTATTGATTCAATTTCCGGGGGTAATGTATTCTGTATTAAAAGAACACCGCTGGTTAAGTAAGGTAAAACAAGAACTTGATTTATGTGCTGTTATTTCAGATAACCGGTTCGGCTTATTTTCAAAATCAATTCCCTGTATATACATCACTCATCAGCTTTCTATCAAAACAGGCAATTCGCTTTCCGAAAAACTGGCGACACTCATCCACCGCAATATCAGCAAAAATTATACCCAATGCTGGATTCCAGACTTTGGAAAAGAAAAAAACTTAGCTGGGAGCTTGTCCCACACCGTAAAATTACGGCGTAATGATGTTTACCTGGGCTGCCTTTCAAGATTTGAACACCAAACCACTTCGGAAATTACGGTGGAGTTGTTAATCGTTCTTTCGGGACCGGAACCACAACGAACCATTTTTGAAAACCTGCTTCTTGAACAACTGAAACACTATGGCGGGCGGGTTTTATTTGTAAGGGGGCTTCCGGGGGAAAACCAAAAGCCGCCTTCAGTTGCTTTTAATGGCAATGTTGAAATAAAAAACCATTTGCCTGCCAAAGAATTAAACAACGCATTTGAAAGTTCAGCAATAATTATCAGCCGCAGCGGGTACACCACTATTATGGATTTGGCAAAGCTTGGCAGGAAAGCAATCCTTGTTCCCACGCCGGGGCAGGCCGAACAGGAATATTTAGCAGAATATTTATCATCGCAAAAAATGTTCTTAACTATGCCCCAGGAAAAATTTGTTTTGAAAAACGCATTGGAACAAGCAGCCATTTTCCCTTTTGACATTCCTTCATTTGACATGAACCTTTATAAAACCGTGGTAAAGCAATTTGCTGAATCGCTGTAAACACTTGATTTTTGCAACATAATTTTTTTCGTGGACAAAAAACTGTTAGCACACTTTGGCTTGCTCGGCACTAATTTATTTTTTGCCATCAACCTAAGTGCTGTTAAATACCTTACTGCCAATAATTTTATGCAGCCCTTCGGCATGAATGTGATAAGGGTTGGCGTAAGCGTGCTATTTTTTTGGATGCTGTTTTTAATTTACCCATCGCAAAAAAAAATAAACAGGAAAGATACGCCACGTTTTGTGCTATGTTCATTAACAGGCATAGCCATCAACCAAATGCTTTTTCTGAAAGGCTTGTCTCTCACTTATTCTATCCATGCCGTGCTGTTGATGCTTACAACGCCTATCTTAATTACTATTATAGCTGCATTTATTTTAAAGGAAAAAATAAACGCCTTTAAAATTAGTGGTTTGGCGCTTGGGGTAGGCGGGGCTGTTGTTTTAATAACGTCAAGGCAAAGCAGCGGCACAGGGCAAAATGTTTTGCTAGGCGATTTGCTTGTACTAATCAATGCTGTTTCATATACGTTCTATTTTATTTTGGTAAAACCACTGATGCTCAAATACAACCCAGTGCAGGTAATAAGGCTTGTGTTTACTTACGGGCTGTTAATGGTATTGCCATTTGGGTGGAACGAATTTATAGATATACAATGGCAAACTTATAGTGCAACAGAATATACTTGCATTGCACTTATCACTATCTGCGGCACATTTCTGGCTTACCTTTTTAATGTATATGGGATAAAAGTACTGGGAGCGTCTGTTGCAGGAGCTTACATTTATATACAGCCTGTGTTTGCTACTATTATTGCAATGATATTTTTAAAGGAAAACTTAGAGTTGTATAAAATCATAGCAGCCGCATTAATTTTTACTGGCGTGTATTTGTGCAACAAAAAGAATGAAAAAGCGGAGCAATGATTATACATTCTTGGGATAATCGAAAAACAAAAATTCCTTTTTTGCTCTCCTGAAGTTTTTCCATGAAGGCGAATGAAGCTGTACAGCAAAAATGCCGCAGGTGGGCATATTGTCAAGCCTTACGCCATCACAAAGCATATTTACAAATTCTGTAATGCCAGGGTTGTGTGAGAAGACTGCAACAGTATTGTGATTGTCACCCAAGCTTTCTGCCACTTCAATAAACACATCCGCAGGTGCATGATAAAGCTTTGAAATAAAAATGATTTCCTCTTTATCACGCTTGTATTGTTCAATAAAAAGCTCTGCAGTTTTCTTTGCTCTTTTGGCAGGGCTTGCCACAAACGCATCAATAGAAATGTTTTTTTCAAGCAGCCGCTTTGCCATTACGGGTGCATCTTTTTTGCCTCGTTCGTTTAACGGCCTTTCAAAATCATTGAGCGTGCCGATATCCCAACTGCTTTTGGCATGGCGTATTACAAGCAATGTTTTTATGCCTTCCATTTTAAAATGCTTTGAAAGTTGCCAGCAAGATTTAAGCAGTAAAATTACCGATTAAAATTTATGAATAGTTTTTAAATGCAAGGGGGGCAGGCCCCCGTATAAAAGGGGTTAATAGCCTCTCACATTTTTTCCTTCCATATAATTCAT